>JAFAPI010000042.1 GCA_019247195.1 Gammaproteobacteria bacterium | reverse complement strand
TCGGCTATCGATCAGGCGGGGAGAATCGCAGGGGCTGCGACTGCGCGCGAATTCTCGCATGCGCCATGCCGGCGCCGCCAGTGGGCTTACACGGCAGGTGAACGACTGAAGCACTTGACGACCGATAGGAGTGCCAGCGTGCGGCCGTGCCGAGCCGCCAATTCGCTGCCGCCGCTTGGTGGGTTGACGCGCAGTGTGGGTGAGGCCGCCCGCACGCCCTTAACGCAACGGAAGGGCATCCTGTCGTGCACGTCTGCATCGACACGTCCGAGAGCCGACGTCCCTCGCGCTCCCGGCACTTGCCGGCGAGGGTGACTCTCGCCTGCGCCGCGCGCGACTGGCTCCTCGGAAGACCGTCTCCCACCCTTGCCACCCCACCCGGGGAATATCCGGAGGCCCACCGACGGGCGACCATCGCGTGCATGCTAGGATCGCCCGTATGCGATCGCCAGAGACCACCTCATGGCACAGCGCGAGCTGGCAGAGCCGGCCCGCGCAGCAACAACCCGTATACGAGGATCCGAGTGCACTCGCGCGTGTGGTCGCCCTGATCTCCCGCCTGCCGCCGATCGTTGTGTCCTGGGAAATCGAGGCGCTGCGCGCGCGGCTGGCGGCCGCTCAGCGCGGTGAGGCGTTCGTACTGCAGGGCGGTGATTGCGCCGAGACTTTTGCCGACTGCGAGTCGGACACGATCACCAAGAAGCTAAAGATCCTGCTGCAGATGAGCCTCGTGCTGCTGCACGGCCTGAAGAAACCTATCGTGCGTGTCGGGCGCATGGCCGGCCAGTACGCCAAGCCGCGCTCGGCGGACACCGAGACGCGGGCGGGCGTCACCTTGCCCAGCTACCGTGGCGACCTCGTCAACCGCCCGGCCTTCACCGCCGAGGCACGCGCCGCGGACCCCGAGCTGTTGCTGCGCGGGTACGAGCGCGCCGCCCTGACTCTCAACTTCGTGCGCGCGCTGGTGGAGGGCGGGTTCGCCGATCTGCACCACCCCGAATACTGGGACCTCGGCTTCGTGCACCATGCGCGACTGAAGGACGCGTATGAGCGTATCGTGCGCTCGATCGGCGATGCGCTCGATTTCTTCGAGGGCATCAGCGGCCGCCAGGTGCACGAGGCGACGCTGGTGGACTTCTACGCCAGTCACGAGGGGCTGCACCTCCACTATGAGCAGGCCCAGACACGCTTCATCCCGCGCCAGAACCGCTGGTACAACCTCTCCACGCATATGCCCTGGATCGGCATGCGTACCGCCGCACTCGACGGCGCCCACGTGGAGTATTTCCGTGGCATCTCCAACCCGGTCGCCGTCAAGGTGGGCTCGGCGATGGACGCGGCGTGGCTGCAGGGCCTGGTCGCGACGCTTAATCCGCAGAACCAGCCGGGCCGGCTGACCTTCATCCACCGTTTCGGCGCCAAGGACATCGGTGCCGCCCTCCCCAAGGCCATCGAGGCGGTGCGGCAGACGGGGCAGACAGTGCTCTGGGTATGCGATCCGATGCACGGCAACACCGAGACCACCACCGGCGGTCTGAAGACACGCCGCTTCGAGAATATTCTCAGGGAGCTCGAGCTGGCCTTTCGCATCCACGCCGAGCACGGCTCCTATCTCGGCGGGGTGCACATCGAGCTCACCGGCGATGACGTGACCGAGTGCACCGGCGGCGCGCGCGGCCTCACCGACCAGGACCTGCAGCGCGCCTATCGCTCGAGCGTGGACCCGCGGCTGAACCACGAGCAGGCGCTCGAGCTCGCCATGCTCATCTCCGAACACAGCCAGAGCCGGCGCAGCGACAAGCGCAGCACCGCGCTCCCCTCCTGAGCGGACGGTCGGGACCTGCGGCGTTGTCACGCCGGGTTCCACCGGTGTTGTATCCCACCGCCTATGCGCCGCGCTGCACGCGCTGCCCGCGCCTGAGCGCGTTCCTGGCTGAGTTGCGCCGGGAGCATCCGGACTACTGGAACCGCCCCGTGCCCTCGTTCGGGGATCCCCAGGCGCCGCTGCTGCTGATCGGGCTGGCACCGGGTCTTCACGGCGCGAATCGTACCGGGCGCCCCTTTACCGGGGACCACGCCGGCATCCTGCTTTACCGCAGCCTCTATGAGGCGGGGCTCGCCTCGGGCCCGCACTCCGTCAGCGCCGGGGACGGACTGCTGCTCAGCGGGGTCCGCATCATCAATGCTGCCAAGTGCGTGCCGCCGCAGAACAAGCCCCTGCCGGCGGAGGTGCGCTCCTGCAACGGCTACCTGGCACGCGAGCTGCGCGGGGCCCGTGCCGCCCGCGTCTTCCTCGCACTTGGACGCATCGCGCATGAGGCGCTACTGCTGGCGCAGGGGCTGCCGCGCGCAGCGTATCCTTTCGCGCATGGACGCGAGCACGAACTGCCGGACGGGCGGCAGCTACTCGACTCGTATCATTGCAGCCGCTACAACACGCAAACCGGACGGCTCACCGTCGAGATGTTCCAGGCGGTGCTGGCGCGCGGTTGCGAGCTGGCGGGTCTGAAGCGAGCCTGAACGTGGCCTTTGACGCCAAAGCCTACCTTGCCGCACTGCCGCGGCGGCCCGGTGTGTACCGCATGTTCGGTGCGGACCACGAGCTGCTCTACGTGGGTAAGGCACGCAATCTCAAGGATCGGGTGGGTACGTACTTCGCCGCCAGCAACGTCAACCCCAAGGTGCAGGCGCTGGTGCAGCAGATCACTGACATCGAGGTCACGGTCACCAACTCCGAAACCGAAGCGCTGCTGCTCGAGTACAACCTCATCAAGGCGCACAAGCCCCGCTTCAACGTGGTGCTGCGCGATGACAAGAGCTTCCCCTATATTCAGCTGTGTGAGCAGCACCGCTTTCCCCGGCTCGCCTTCTATCGCGGGCCACGCGGGGGTCCGGACCGCTACTTCGGGCCCTTTCCCAATGCGGGCGCCGTGCGCGATACGCTCAATCAGCTGCAGAAGCTGTTTCGCATCCGCAACTGCCGCGACAGCTTTTTCGCCAACCGCAGCCGCGCCTGCCTGCAGCATCAGATTGGCCGTTGCTCGGCCCCCTGTGTCGGCCTGATCACCCGCGAGGCCTACCTGCAGGACATCGCCGCGGCGGTGAAAGTACTGGAGGGACGCGGCGCGGAGGTGCATTCGGAGCTCGCGGGCCGCATGGAGGCGGCCGCCGCTGCCCTGGAGTTCGAGCGCGCCGCCCAAATCCGCGACCAGCTCGCGGCGCTGCAGCGGGTGCAGGCGCAGCAGGTGGTGACCGCGGAGGGTGAGCGGGACGCGGATGTGTTCGTGATTATCGGGGAACCGGGGGAATACGCGGTGAGTGTCATGCTGGTGCGCGGCGGCCGTAATCTGGGCACGACCAGTTATTTCCCCCGCGCGACGCTCGCGGAGCCGGGCGAGGCCCTGACCTCCTTCCTGATGCAGTACTACGCGAGTGCGGAAGCGCCACCGGAGGTCCTGGTCGGCATGCGCCTGGAGGATGCCGACGCCCTGGGTGCGGCGCTCGGCGAGCGCGCCGGCCACCCGGTGCGCGTGCACCCGCCGCAGCGTGGACTGGCACTGCGCTGGATCGAGCTCGCCCGCGATAACGCCACGCAGGCGCTGCGCATGCGCTTCCAGCAGCGCCAGGGGATGGATGAGATGCTCGCAGACCTGGCGCGTGAGCTCGATCTGCCGGAGGCGCCGCAGCGACTCGAATGCTTTGACAT
>JAFAPI010000257.1 GCA_019247195.1 Gammaproteobacteria bacterium | reverse complement strand
ATCGTCAACAACACGCTCACCAACGCCAGCTTCGCCGGCGTCAAGGGCGGCCTGTACGGAGTCTACGATCAGATCTCACGTCCGGACGAGTCGGCCGACACGGACTTCATCAACCTCGATGGCAACTTCGTGCTCACCTCGCAGCTGAAGCTCGATGGCCAGCTGGGCATCTCGCACGGGCACGGTCGCAGTCCGACGCAGAACGTCTCCGAGACCAACCCCGGCACCGGCGCGGGCGGGTTCTGGACCCTGCACGGCACCACCTACGGCCCCGACTTTGGTCTGCCGGGCGTGAACTACGCGCAGCCCTTCCCGCCCGGTAATCCGCAGGCACTCACCTTCGGCTGGATCTTCGGGGCGCAGAACGTCGACACCTATGACAAGGAGACGTGGGCCAAGCTGGACGCGACCTTCTCCAGCGCGGACTCCGGTGCGTGGCGCGACCTTAAGTTCGGCGCCCGCTACGCGAAGCACGATCGAAACTCCCTCGGCTCGATCGCGCAGGGCCCGACCTTCGCCGGTCCCCCCAACGGCGGCGGCGTCGATCCGCTGAACTACCCGATGAGTTACTCGAACTACCCCTCGAGCTTCACCACCTTCGGCGGCAACATCCCGACCGGGATCTGGTACTGGACCCCGGGTCAGCTCGCGCTCTACGACGGCCCCGGCATGGTGCAGCGCGACCCGATCAAGCGGGCCTATCCGCCCTATTGGTTCGGTCTGAGCGAGAGCAACGCCGCGGGCTACGTGCAGGCGGATTTCAAGGGCGAGCAGTGGGCCTTTAATGCCGGCCTGCGTTATGTACGCACCAAGGAAGACACGGTCCAGTACATCCAGCCCTGCGCTGCGTTTCCCGGCGGCTTCTGCCCCCCTAACACGCCGGGGTTAATTACCGGCTCGCTATTCGGAGATTTCGCCGCGGTCCCGACCAGCCAGACCTACAACGACCTCCTGCCTAGCGCCAACTTCCGCTGGGAGTTCACCAAGGAGATCATCGGCCGCCTGGCGGCCGCGGAGACCATGACGCTGCCTGATTACTCGGCCCTGTCCAGCAGCACAAGTCTTAGCCCGCCCGCGAACGTTACCTGCCCGGGCGGCGTGCCGTGCATCGGCTCGGGGACGGCTAGCAACCCATTCCTGAAGCCGATCCGCTCGAACAATTTCGACGCAGGCCTGGAGTGGTACTTCGCCCCCCGCTCGCTGCTGTCGGCGACACTCTTCTACATGGACCTGCGCAACTACGTTGGCTACGGCACGGAACGGCTGAATTACCTAACTTACGGCGTCAAGCCTACCCCCACGGTCGGCATATTGGTGCCTTACGACCTTGCCGTGCCAGTCAATACGCAGGGCAGGGCGCAGGGCATCGAGCTCACCTATGAGCAGGCGTTCGGCAACTTCGGAGTCGAGGCCAACTACACTTACACTGATGCCAAGCAGACCGAGTTTCCGCCTCCACTGCCGGGGCAACCGGTGGCAGCTCAGGACACGCGTCTGGTTGGCGCCTCGAAGGACACGTTCAACCTGAGCGGCTATTACGAGAACGCGCACTTCAGCGCGCGGGTCTCCTACAACTACCGCTCCGCGTTCTACAGTGGCCTGGACCGCAGCACCGCCTTCTCGCAGGCAGGGATCGGCACGCTGGCGGCGTCGCTCGCCTGGATCGTGACCGACAATTTCTCGGTGAATCTCGACGGGCAGAACCTGAACGATCCGACGCTCAAGTACTACGCGCTGAACACCGACCAGCCGCGGGCGTTCTACAAGAACGGCCGGCAGTATTACCTGACGGTGCGGGCGAAGTTCTGAGGCGTCGGCCCGGCGGGGATGCTTCGTCCCCGCCGGCGCTTGCGCGAGGGATGTGGCGGCTGCGGCACGGGGCTAGTAACGTGCCCCGCAGGGATGGGCCGGCGTAAAAAAGGGGGCCGACGCACGCCATGGCGACCGCCACACTCTTCAACTACTCGTACAGTCCGGCGAGCGGGGTGCCGGACGGTCCCGCGCCGCGCGGGCTGAAACACATCGCGATCGTCGGTGGCGGCACTGCCGGCTGGATGAGCGCACTGATCCTGGCGCGCAGCTTCATCGGGCGCGGCGTGCAGATCACGCTGCTCGAGTCGCCCATCGTCGGCATCATCGGTGTGGGCGAGGGCTCGACGCCCTGGCTGCGCGGTTTTTTCGACAGCCTCGGCATCGAGGAGTCGGAGTGGATGCCGGCCTGCCACGCCACCTACAAGTGCGGCATCCGCTTCGAGGGCTGGTCGACCAAACCCGGCTACACGAGCTACTTTCATCCCTTCGCCTCGATGCTCGACAACCTGACGATGCGGCAGTTCGTGCACAACGTCGACAGCCGCATCAATGGCGCCGACGTCTATGCGCACCCGGACCGCTTTTTCATCGCCACGCGGCTCGCCAACGAGCACCGCGCGCCCAAGGCGGGCGAGAGCTTCCCGTTCGATGTCTGGCACGGCTACCACTTCGATGCGGTCCTGCTCGGCCAGTTCCTGCAGAAAAAGGCGCTCGAGCGGGGGGTGCGCTATCGGGTATGCCACGTGACGCACGCCAACCTCGCCCCCGACGGCGCCATCGCCTCGGTGAGCACTCAGGAGGGCGAGACGATCGCGGCGGATCTCTTCGTCGATTGCAGCGGTTTTGCGGGTCTGCTCATCGACAAGGCACTGCATACGCCTTTCGTCAGTTTCGGCGACAACCTCTTCAACGACGCCGCGGTGGCCCTGCCCACCCCGCTCGGCGAGGACATCCCCTGCGAGACCCTCGCCACCGCGTTGCGTCACGGCTGGGCGTGGCGCATCCCGCTCACGAACCGGTTCGGTAACGGCTACGTGTACAGTTCCCAGTTCTGCTCGGCGGAGGATGCCGAGCGTGAGCTGCGGACGCACCTCGGCGTGGCGGACGACGTGCCGGCACGGCACCTGAAGATGCGCATCGGCCGCGTCAGCCAGCACTGGCACAAGAACTGTCTCGCGGTCGGACTGTCGCAGGGCTTCATCGAGCCGCTCGAGGCCACCGCGCTGCTCTTCATTCAGCAAACGGCGACCACCTTCGCCGAGTTCATCGAGCGCGGCGACTGGGGCGAGGAGGCGCACGGCCGCTTCAACGCCATGGTGAACGCGCATTTCGAGGGCATCCGCGATTACATCGTCACCCACTACAAGACCAACACCCGCGCCGATACGGAGTACTGGCGCGCCAACGCCGCCAATCTCAACCTGTCCGACGAGCTGAAGCAGCTGTACTCGCTGTGGATGGAGGGCAAGAGCATCGCCCCGCCGGTCGGGCAGCAGCGCCTCGGGCGCGGCTACCCGGTGTTCTCGTGGTATGCCCTCATGGCTGGGATGGGGATCTTCCCCGAGCCGCAGCAGCTGCGACGCCCGACCGCGCAGGAAGCGCGCTATGACCTGGCGGAGATCGATAACCTCCTGGCGCGCAGCGCCGGCAACTATCCCGCGCACCGGCACGCGCTCGCCGCCATCGCCCCCCGTCGGCGCGAGCCGGCGCTGCAGATCTACTTCTGGTGAGCGCGCAGCCTGCCGCGGCCCTGACCGCCATCCCCGGCACGCCGATCCGCGAGGTGGCCGCGCGCGACAGCACGCTGCTGCGGCGCGAGATCCAGGAGGGTGCGGAGCCTCTGGTGATCCGCGGGCTGGTGGCGCAGTGGCCGGCCGTCGCCGCGGCGCGAAACTCCCCGGAGGCGCTGCTCGACTACCTGCGCCGCTTCGACAGCGGCGTGGCGGTGGATGCCCTCATGACCGCGCCGGAGGTGCGGGGACGGGTCTTCTATCGCGAGGGCCTGCGCGGCTTCAACTTCGTGCGCAACCGGCTGCCGCTTTCGCATTTGGCGGAGCAGGCCCTGCGCTACGCCGCCTTTCCCGAGCCCCCCGCGGTCGCCGCCCAGAGCGCTCCGATCGCCGAGTGCCTGCCGGGCTTCGAAGCCGACAATCCACTGCCACTCGCCGATCCGTCGGCGCGGCCGCGGATCTGGCTCGGCAATGCCATCACGACGCCGACCCACCTCGATGAATGGTTCAACCTCGGCTGCGTGGTGTGTGGCCGGCGGCGCTTCACGCTCTTCCCGCCCGAGCAGCTGGTCAACCTCTACGTCGGGCCGCTCGATTACGCCCCCACGGGCGCACCGATGAGTCTCGTGCCGCTGCACGCGCCGGACTTCGAGCGATTCCCGCGCTTCCGGGCCGCGCTCACGGCCGCGCGCCGCGCCGAGCTCGGTCCCGGCGACGTGCTGTTCATCCCGCCCCTGTGGTGGCATCACGTCGAGTCGCTCGCGCCGCTTAACGTGCTGGTCAACTACTGGTGGCACGCGGGGGGCGCACCGGTGGGCGCGAACTCCGGCTACGACAGCCTGCTGCACGCCATGCTGCACATCCGCGGGCTGCCGGCCCCGGTACGGGCGGCGTGGGCGTCCCTCTTCCAGCACTACGTGTTCGGCGCCGGGCCCGAGGTCACGCAGCACATCGCGCCGGAACGGCGCGGCATCCTCGGCGAGCTCCCGGGGGCCGAGGAGCAGAGGTGGCGCGCGCTGCTCGCGCAGCGACTGCTGCAGAAGCCCGCATGAGCGCCGCTGCGCGCATCGGCCTCCTGGCCACCGTGTTAGCCGCCGCGGGTGCGGCCGCGTCGCCCAACCCGCCCGCGATCGTGCCGCGGCCGGCGCAGGTGCAGGTACACCCCGGACAGTTCAGCCTCACTGCGGACACGGTACTCGTCGGAACGGGCGAGGCCGCGGGGCAGGCCGTTACGGCTTTCGGCGTGTTCCTCGCGGCGAGCGGCGGACCTACACTGGCGCACGCGCCGGCGCACAGCGGCGCCGGTGTGATCCGCTTCGCGCTGCGCGACGCGCAGCCCGGCGGCGCCGAGAGCTACCGCCTGAGCGTCACCCCGCAACGGGTGCTCGTCACCGCCCCGGACGCGGCGGGCCTCTTCTACGGCGCCGTGACGCTCTGGCAGCTCGCGACCGCACCCGAGGCGGGCGGCAAGATCCCGGCGCTCGAGATCGCCGACGCTCCGCGTTTTCCCTGGCGCGGCCTGATGCTCGATTCGGCGCGGCATCTGCAGTCGGTCGATTTCATCCTGCGCTCCATCGACTGGATGGCGCTGCACAAGCTCAACGTGCTGAGCTGGCACCTGACCGACGATCAGGGGTGGCGGCTCGAGATCCGGCGCTACCCGCGCCTCACCAGCGTCGGGGCCTGGCGGGTCGAGGCCGGCAGCGGTCCGCAGCACGACATCGACCCTGCCACGGGCGCGCCGCGTCGCTATGGCGGGTTTTACACGCAGGCGGAGGTACGGCGCATCGTCACGCACGCCGCGGCGCGCCACGTCACGGTGGTGCCGGAGATCGACCTCCCCGGACATTCCTCCGCCGCCATCGTGGCCTATCCCGAGCTCGGCGTGCTGGAGCACCCGCCGACGGTGGTGCCGGCGGACTGGGGCATCTACCCGAACCTGCTCAACGTGGAGGAGGGCACGTTCGAGTTCTTCGAGCACGTGCTCGATGAGGTCATGGAGCTCTTCCCGAGCCACATCATCAACCTGGGCGGCGATGAGGCGGTGAAGGACCAGTGGCGCAGCTCGCCGCGGATTCAGGCGCGCATGCGCGACCTGCAGGTGAAGGACGAGGTGGCGCTGCAGGGCTATTTCACCGCCCGCCTCGGTGCGTACCTGCGCGCGCACGGTCGTCAGCTCGCAGGCTGGGACGAAATACTCGAAGGCGGCGTGCCCCCCGATGCGCTCGTCATGTCCTGGCGCGGCGTGCAGGGAGCGATCAGCGCCGCTGCCGCCGGTCACGACACCGTGCTCTCGCCCGACCCGGCGCTGTATCTCGACAACCGCCAGGGCGACAGTCCCGGCGAGCCGCCCGGACGGCAACGGCCGCTGCGGCTGGCGGACGTCTATCACTTCGACCCCCTGCCGGGGCCGCTGGCGCAGGACCGTGCCCACGTGCGCGGCGTGCAGGCCAACCTCTGGACCGAGCACGTGCGTACTGATGCGCGCGCGGCCTACATGACCTGGCCGCGCGCCGCCGCGCTTGCCGAGGTGGCGTGGTCACCGCCCGCGCAGGACTATCCCGATTTCGAGCGGCGTCTCACCACGCTCCTGCCGCGCTATCGCCAGCTCGGCATCGCGTACTCGGCGGACGCCTTCGACGCGCAGCACGCCCCGGCGGCGGACGAGCCTCAGGACAGCGCGCACCTCAAGAGCTGCAGCGCAGAGCTGGGGCTCGCCCTGGAGGACGACGCGCCGATCGTCGGACCGCGCGCGGTGTTCGTCGTCGACATCATGAACCCGTGCTGGATCTTCCCGGCGGTGGACCTAACCGGCGGGCCCTCCTTCAGCGCCGCGGTCGGCCAGGTGCCCTTCAACTTCCAGCTCGGCGCGGACATCGACAAGATCCACCTCGAGGCACCGGCCACGGCGGGCGGTGAGCTTAAGGTGCGCCTCGACAGCTGCGAGGGCGAAACGCTCGCCGCCCTGCCGCTGGCACCGGCCCTCGCCAACGATGCCGTCACGACGCTCCCCACCGTGCGCCTGCCGGCCCGCGCCGGGAGGCACGACCTGTGCCTGCGTTTCGCGCAGCGCGGGCTCGATCCACTGTGGGTGATCGACTGGGTGCAGGTGCGACCGTGAGCGGCGCTCTCGTGCTCAGCGCGCCACTCGATGGCTGGAGCACGGACCTGAGCGAGGCCCCCGATGAGGTTTTCGCCGCCCGCATGCTCGGCGACGGACTCGCCATCGACCCCACGTCGGATACGCTGCTCGCCCCGTGTGACGGCGAAGTGGTGCAGCTCGCCCCCGCGCATCACGCGCTGACCCTGCGCGCCGCCGGCGGCTGCGACATCGTGCTGCACGTGGGAATCGACACCGTGGCGCTGCAGGGCGCCGGCTTCATGCCCCGCACCTCGCTCAACGCGAGGGTACGCGCCGGCGAGCCCCTGTTGAGCTTTGACCTCGATCTGCTGGCGCGCCGGGCCAAGAGCGTGCTCACACCGCTGCTGGTGACGAGCGACAGTCCGTTCGAGATTTCCCAGCGCACGCTCGGTCGCGCGGTGCGCGCCGGCGAGCCGGTGCTCGAGCTCCTGCCCCGCGCGAGCGCCTCGACGGCTGGCGCGCGGACACCGCGCGACCCCCTGCGGCGCGAGGTCCGGGTCAGGCTTGCCCATGGGATCCACGCACGACCCGCGGCGCTCATCGCTGCGGCGCTGCGACCGCTCGCCGCCGACGTTCGCCTGCGCGCGGGCGAGCACACCGGTAACGCCCGCAGCCCGGTGACGCTCATGGGTCTCGGCGTCGCGCACGGCGCGCGGGTCGAGCTCACCGCGAGCGGTCCGGATGCGCCGACCGCTCTCGACCTCCTCGAGAAGATCCTGGGCGAGGACGGATCGCGGGCTGCCTCGGCCCCGCTCGTCGCGGGGGTCCCCGCGAGGGCGGGGCCGCGCGCGCCAGGTGAGTTCACCGGCGTCGTCGCCGCCCCCGGCCTGGCGCTCGGCCCGCTGGTGCGGCTGCAGCGCGAGGAGATCGCGGTCGCCGAGCACGGCGCGGGAGCGGAGGAGGAGGCCCGGGCGCTCGAGCAGGCGCGGGCGGGCGTGCGTGGGCGTCTGGAGCGCGCCGCGGCGAGCGGCGGGTCCGCGGCTCCCGCGCGCGAGATCGCCTCCGCCCATCTGGCGCTTCTGGAGGATCCGGAGCTGCTGGCCGACGCGCGCCGCCACATCGACGCCGGCCGCAGCGCGGCGTTCGCATGGCGCTCGGCGCTGCGCGAGGCCGCGCGGCGGCTGGCGGGCCTGACCGACCCGCGCCAGCGCGAGCGGGCCGAGGACCTGCTCGACCTCGAGACGCAGGTGCTGCACGCGCTGCAGGGTGGCGGGGCCGCCACCCCCGCCCCGGCGCTGCCCGAGCGGGCCATTCTCCTGGCGCGTGAGCTTCTGCCCTCGCAGCTCCTCGCGCTGGAGGGGGCACGCGTGGCGGGTATCGCCCTCGCGGGCGGCGGAGCCACCTCGCACGTGGCCATCCTCGCCGCGGCGATGGGCATCCCCACCGTCGTCGCGCTCGGCCCCGAGGTGCTGCAAAGTCCAGAGGGTGCGCAAGCCGTACTGGACGCCGGGCGTGGGGTGCTCGAGACGCAGCCGGCGGCGACGCGCGTGGCGGCAGTGCGCGCGGAGGTCGAGGCACGGCAGGCGCGCCGCGAGGCGGCGCGGCAGGCGGCGCAGGGCGAGGCGCGCACCGCCGATGGGACGCGCATCCTCGTGCTCGCCAACGTCGGCTCGGTGGCCGAGGCCCGTGCTGCGGTGGCGAACGGAGCCGAGGGCTGTGGCCTGCTGCGCACCGAGTTCTTGTTCATGGAGCGGCGCGAGGCGCCGGAGGAGGCCGAGCAGACGGCGGCCTATCGCGCCATCGCCGCGGCGTTCGCCGGCCGGCCGGTCACGCTGCGTACCCTAGATGCGGGCGGGGACAAGCCACTCGCCTACCTGGCGCTGCCGCCGGAGGAGAACCCGGCGCTCGGCCTGCGCGGCGTGCGCACCAGCCTCGCCTACCCGGAGTTGCTGCGTACCCAGCTGCGCGCGGTGCTCGCCGCGCGCGCGCCGGGGTTGCGCCTGCTGCTGCCCATGATCAGCGACGTGGCGGAGCTGCGCGCCGTGCGCGCGCTGCTTCAGGAGCTGAGTCCCCCCGGGGCGCCGGTGCTGCCGGTGGGTGTCATGGTCGAGACGCCGGCGGCGGCGCTGCTGGCCGAGTCGCTGGCGGGGGAGGCGGACTTCCTCTCGATCGGCACCAACGACCTGACCCAGTACACCCTGGCCATGGACCGCGGCCACGCGCTCCTCGCCGCGCGCGCGGATGCGCTGCACCCAGCGGTGCTGAGCCTGATCGCGCGTACCGCCGCCGGCGCGCACGCGCACCGGCGCCACGCGGCCGTGTGCGGCGGACTCGCAAGTGAGCCGGCCGCCGCCGCCCTGCTGGTCGGGCTCGGGATCGACGAGCTGTCCGCCGTGCCGGCGGCGGTGCCGGCGGTGAAGGACAGGCTGCGGGCGGTGAGCCTCCTCGAGTGTCGCGCGCTCGCGGAGCAGGCGCTGCGCCTGGGCAGCGCGGGGGAAGTGCGCCGGCTCCTGAGCCTGCCGGCTGCCGCGGGCACATGACACGCGTACTCGGGAGGCTGCAGAAGATCGGCGGGGCGCTGATGCTGCCGATCGCGGTGCTACCGATCGCGGGGCTGCTGCTGCGGCTCGGCCAGCACGACCTTCTCAACGCGCCCTCGGTCGCGGCCGCGGGCGGGGCGATCTTCTCGAACCTCGGCCTGCTGTTCGCGATCGGCGTGGCGGTCGGCCTGGCGCGCGAGAACCACGGCGCGGCGGGTCTGGCGAGCGTGGTGGCGTATCTCGTCGCCACCAAGGGCGCGGAGGTGCTCATCGCCGTGCCGCCGGAGGCGCTGGCGCAGTTCGGCGCCCGCGCGCAGGCCCTCGCCGCCGATGCCTACAAGGCGCACGAGCTCGCCAAGCTCAGCGTGCCGGTCGGCATCCTCTCCGGACTGATCGCCGGGGCGCTGTATAACCGCTTCGCCAACATCGCGCTGCCGAGCTATCTCGCCTTCTTCGGCGGCCGGCGCTTCGTGCCCATCGTCAGCGGCCTGGCGGGCCTCGCGCTCGCGCTCGCCTTCGGCACCCAGTGGCAGCACCTCGAGCGCGGCATGGACCTCCTCAGCCAGAGCGTGCTGCACGCCGGCGTGCTGGGGCTCTTCTGCTACGGGGTGCTCAACCGGCTGCTGATCGTCACCGGCCTGCACCACATCCTCAACAACATCGCCTGGTTCCTGCTCGGGGATTACCACGGGGTCACGGGCGACCTGAACCGTTTCTTCGCCGGCGACCCGAGCGCGGGGATTTTCATGGCCGGCTTCTTCCCGGTGATGATGTTCGGCCTGCCCGGTGCCTGCCTCGCGATGTACCACGCGGCCCGTCCCGAGCGGCGCCGCGCGGTGGGGGGCCTGCTGGCCTCCATCGCGTTTACCTCGATCCTCACCGGCGTGACCGAGCCCATCGAGTTCACCTTCATGTTTCTCGCGCCCGCGCTGTACGCGATCCACGCACTGCTGACCGGCGCGGCGTTCATCCTCATGAGCGCGCTGCACGTGCGGCTCGGCTTCGGCTTCTCGGCGGGACTCTTCGACTACGTACTCAACTTCAACCGCGCGGCGCGCCCCCTGTGGCTGCTGCCGGTCGGCTTGCTGTACTTCGGCCTCTACTACACGCTCTTCCGCCTGGCCATCGTGCGCTTCGACCTGAAGACACCGGGTCGGGACGCGGAGCCGGTGGCCGCCCCCGCAGCCCCCGCCGCTGCCGATGAGCGCGCCGCGCAGTTCATCCGTGCGCTCGGCGGCGCGGCCAACCTCAAGGCGGTCGATGCCTGCACCACGCGGCTGCGCCTCGAGGTCGCGGCTCAGGAGGCGGTGGACGAGCCGGCGCTGCGCGCCCTGGGGGCCCGCGGCCTGGTCCGCCCGGGGGGTCCGGCGCTGCAGGTGGTCCTAGGCCCGATCGCCGACCAGGTCGCGGGGGAAATCCGCGCGCAGCTGCGCTCGGAGGGTAAACCCCCAGCCGCCCCCCCGGCCGGCCCCTGGGGTGATCTCACCCCGCAGCTCCTCGCCGCGCTCGGCGGCGCGGCGAACGTGCGCGGGGTGCAGCCTTCGGCCAGCCGCGTGTTGGTAGGGGTGGCGGATGATGCGTTGGTCGACCCGGTGGCCCTGGCGCGCCTGCCGGTGCGCGCGCTCGCACGGCCGGCGCCGGGCCGGCTGCACCTCATTCTCGGCCCGGAGGCGGGGAGGGTGGCGGAGGCCCTGCGGCAGCCCCTGGACGGGGATGGCGGGAACGTGCAAGCCGCCCTCCCGGGGCAGACATAGAATTTTGTTTAGCGGGCGTTTTTTCCGCATACTTCGACAGCAGAACAACAAGCAGGGAAGCGGGCCGGCCGGCTCGCCAGGGCAGATTAAAAAGACTAACAGGGGAAAGTGCAGATGCTCATTCTCACACGGCGGGTCGGCGAGACCGTCATGATTGGTGACGAGGTGACGATCACGGTTCTTGGGGTCAAGGGCAACCAGGTCCGCGTCGGCATCAACGCACCGAAGAACGTCGCGGTGCACCGTGAGGAGATCTACGAGCGCATCAAGCGCGAGCAGGATCCGGCGGTCGCGGACAAGAAATCCACGCAGTACGCGCCCGCCTAGCGGGGCGCCGGGCGTCCGACCTCACACCGCGTTCCGCGGCGGCGGGCCCGACTTCACCGAAAACTCGGCAGCAGCTCGCGGGCGTGCGATTGCACGTCCTCGTGGCGCAGCGTGCGCGCGGCGGCGGCGATATCCAGCGCCAGCAGCCGGTCGGCGGGGGCGAACGGCACCACGAGCCGCAGCTGCCCGAGCGCGCGCTGCAGCGGCGCAGAGGTCTTGAGCGGAGCGCGCAGGTCGACGCCCTGCGCGGCGCACAGGAACTCGATGGCGATGACCTGCGCGGCGTTGGCCGTCATCTGCAGCAGCCGCCGTGCACCGTGCGTCGCCATACTGACGTGATCCTCCTGGTTGGCGGAGGTGGGGATACTGTCGATGCTCGCCGGATGCGCGAGCATGCGGTTCTCCGCCACCAGCGCCGCAGCGGTCACTTGCGCCATCATGAATCCGGAGTTGACTCCGCTCTCGGGCGCCAGGAAAGGCGGCAGGCCGCTCATCTTCGGGTCGATGAGCAGCGCGGTGCGCCGCTCGGCGAGCGAGCCGATCTCCGCGCAGGCGAGCGCCAGCACGTCGGCGGCGAAGGCGACCGGCTCGGCGTGAAAGTTGCCGCCGGAGAGCGCCTCGAGGCGGTCCGGGAAGATGAGCGGATTGTCCGTGACCGCGTTGGCCTCGGTCAGGAGTGTCGCGGCCTGCTGCGTGATGAGGTCCAGGCACGCGCCCATCACCTGCGGCTGACAGCGCAGCGAGTACGGATCCTGTACGCGCGCGCACTCGCGGTGCGACTCGCGGATGGCGCTGCCCTCGAGCAGCCGGCGATACACCTGGGCGACGCGCGCCTGCCCGTCGTGGCCGCGCACGTGCTGGATGCGCGCATCGAAGGGCGTGTCGCTCCCCTGCAGCGCGTCGATGCTGAGCGTGCCACTCACCACCGCGGCCGCGAACACGTCCTCGAGCTCGAACAGCGCCGCCAGGGCGAGGGCGGTGGAGACCTGGGTGCCGTTCAGGAGCGCGAGGCCCTCCTTGGGGCCGAGGGCCGGGGGCGTCAGCCCCTCCTGGGCGAGCGCCTCCGCGGCCGGCACGATCTCGCCCCGGCGGCGTATCTCGCCCTGGCCGAGGAACACGAGTGACAGGTGCGCGAGCGGCGCGAGATCGCCGGACGCGCCCACCGAGCCCTGCGCGGGCATGCAGGGGCACAGCCCGCTGTTGATCAGCCGCTCGAGGAAGCGGCCGAGCTCCACGCTCACACCCGAGAACCCCTGCAGCAGGCTGGCGAGCTTCAGCACCAGGGTGAGGCGGACGATCGCGTCATCGAGCAGGGGGCCGACCCCGGCGCTGTGGGAGAGGATGATGTTGCGCTGCAGGAGGGTGCGCTGGGGGGGTGGGATGCGCGTCTGGGCCAGAAGGCCGAAGCCGGTATTGACGCCGTAGGCGGGTGCCTCCGCGGCGGCGATGCGCTGCGTGGCCTCGTGCGCCGCCTCCACCGCCGAGAGCGCGGCCGGGTCGATCTGCACGGTGACGGGGCCCGCGTAGACGCGGCGCAGTTCCGGCAGGCGCAGCGGGCGGGCGCCGAGTCTCAGGATGTCGCGGTCGGCCATGGCACTACCTCGCCCGCGCGTACCACCGTGCGGCGCGGGTTATAACCAATCCAGTAGCCGAGCTCGCTCGGCTCGGCGATGTTCCAGACGACGAAGTCGGCGGCGAGCCCCGGGGCCAGCGTGCCGCGCTCGTGCGCGAGGCCGAGCGCCTGGGCAGCATGACGCGTCACCCCGAGCAGCGCCTCCTCGCTCGTGAGCCCGAACAGGCGTGTCGCCATGCTGAGCGCGGTGAGGAGCGAGGTGCCGGGCGCGGAGCCCGGGTTGCAGTCACTCGCCACCGCGAGCGCCGCGCCGGCACGGCGCAGCGCCTCGATCGGCGGGAGCGTGCGATCGCCGAGGCAGTAGTAGGCCACGGGCAGCAGCACCGCCGCGGTGCCGGCGCGCGCCAGCGCCTGTGCCTCCGCCTCTCCGGCGTGCTCGAGGTGATCGCAGGAGAGCGCACCGTGCGCGGTGGCGCACAGCGTGCCGCCGAGGTTACTCAGCTGCTCGGCGTGCATCTTGACCGGCAGGCGCAGCGCTTGCGCCGCGGCGAACAGCCGCTCGGCGTGCGCCACCGAGAAGGCGATGCGCTCGCAGAAGATGTCCACCGCGTCCACCAGCGCCTCCGCGGCGAGGCTCGGCAGCCATTCGTGCACCAGGGCCTCGAGGTACTCGTCGGCGCGGCCGCGGTACTCCGGCGGCACCGTGTGGGCGCCGAGGAAGGTGGTGCGGACCGTCACCGGAAAGGCGCGCCCGAGGGCGCGCGCCACGCGCAGCATCTTCGCCTCATCGGCCAGGGTGAGGCCGTAGCCGGACTTGATCTCGAGCGTCGTCACGCCTTCAGCCAGCAGCGCCGCGAGCCGCGGCGCGCTCTCGTCAAAGAGCTGCTGTTCGCCCGCGGCGCGCACCGCCCGCACCGTCGAGAGGATCCCGCCGCCGGCGCGCGCCAGGTCCTCGTAGCTGCGTCCCCGCAGCCGCTCGGCATACTCCGCGGCCCGGTTGCCGGCGAAGACGAGGTGGGTATGACAGTCGATCAGCCCGGGGGAGACCCAGGCGCCCTGAAGATCGTGGACTTCGCACGCACCCAGGGCGGGAAGCTCGGCCTCCGGCCCGAGCCACTCGATGCGCGGACCGCGGGTGAGGAGCGCGCCCTCGATGCGCTGCGCACCGGCATCGCAGGTGAGCAGGCGCGCGTTGCGCCAGAGTTTGAGTGGCGGCTGCATCGCACTCAGCGGAGAAAGGGCAGGTTCAGCCCCTGTTCGCGCGCGCAGCGCTGCGCGATCTCGTAGCCGGCGTCGGCGTGGCGCATCACCCCGCTCGCCGGGTCGTTCCACAGCACGCGCCCTATGCGACGCGCCGCCGCCTCCGTGCCGTCGCAGACGATGACCACGCCGGCGTGCTGCGAGTAGCCCATGCCGACCCCTCCCCCGTGGTGGATCGACACCCACGTCGCACCGCTCGCGGTGTTGAGGAGGGCGTTGAGCAGCGGCCAGTCGGCGACCGCATCCGAGCCGTCGCGCATCGACTCGGTCTCGCGGTTCGGACTCGCCACCGAGCCCGAGTCGAGATGGTCGCGGCCGATGACGATCGGCGCCTTAAGCTCCCCGCTCGCCACCATGGCGTTGAAGGCGAGGCCGAGCCGATGCCGGTCGCCGAGCCCCACCCAGCAGATGCGCGCCGGCAGACCCTGGAACTGGATGCGCTCGCGCGCCATGTCGAGCCAGTGGTGCAGGTGCGCATCCTGCGGCAGCAGCTCACGCACCTTGGCATCGGTGCGATAGATGTCCTCGGGGTCACCCGACAGCGCCACCCAGCGGAAGGGCCCGATGCCGCGGCAGAAAAGCGGACGGACGTAGGCGGGTACGAAACCGGGGAAGTCGAAGGCCTGCTGCACGCCCGCGTCGCGGGCGACCTGCCGGATGTTGTTGCCGTAGTCGAATACCGGCACGCCGAGCTTCTGGAAGGCGAGCATCGCCTCGACGTGTCGGGCCATCGAGGCGCACGCGGCGCGCGCCACCGACTGTGGATCGGCCTGACGTGCGCGGTCCCACTGCTCGAGGCTCCAGCCGCCGGGCAGGTAGCCATTCACCGGGTCGTGGGCCGAGGTCTGGTCGGTGACCGCATCCGGGCGCACGCCGCGGCGCAGCAGCTCGGGCAGGAGCTCGCAGGCGTTGCCGAGGAGGCCCACCGAGACGGGCCGCCCGTCCGCGCGTGCACGCTCGAGCCGCGCGAGCGCCTCATCGAGGCTGCGGGCCTCGACGTCGAGGTAGCGAGTCTGCAGACGCTTGGCGATGCGCTCCGGTCGGCACTCGATGGCGAGCATGGAGAACCCCGCCATGGTGGCGGCCAGCGGCTGCGCGCCCCCCATGCCGCCCAGGCCGGCGGTGAGGATCCAGCGGCCGGTGACGCGGCCCTGGTAGTGCTGACGGCCCATCTCGACGAAGGTCTCGTAGGTCCCCTGCACGATGCCCTGGCTGCCGATGTAGATCCACGACCCGGCCGTCATCTGCCCGAACATCATCAGGCCCTTGCGGTCGAGCTCGTTGAAATGGTCCCAGTCGGCCCAGCGCGCGACCAGGTTCGAGTTGGCGAGGAGCACGCGCGGGGCGTCCGCGTGGGTGCGAAACACCCCGACCGGCTTGCCGGACTGGATGAGCAGTGTCTCGTCGTCCTGCAGCGCGCGCAGCGCCGCGACGATCTGCTCGTAGCACTGCCAGTTGCGTGCGGCCTTGCCGATGCCGCCGTACACGACGAGTTCGGCGGGTCGCTCGGCGACCTCCGGATCGAGGTTGTTCATGAGCATGCGCAGCGGCGCTTCCGTGAGCCAGCTGCGGCAGGAGAGGGCGGTGCCGCGCGGGGCACGCAGGGGCATGCGGTGGCTCGAGTCGGTCATCGGTTACCTCGGCGGGCAGTTGGCGGCGAGCTCGTAACGCGAGCCCGGGTGATACAGATCGGCGACGCTCGCCACGCGACCCTGCGAGAAGGTGCGGCGGCGGATGAGCAGGCTCGCGTCGCCGGGCTTCAGGCGCAGCAGACGGCGGATGCGCCGCTCGGGCAGCAACGCCCGCACGATGTGCTCGGCGCGCTGCAGCGGGGCGACGCGGATCAGGAACTCGTGCGGGGTGGTGCGGCTGAAATCGGTGGCGAGATAGCCCGGGGCGGCCTGTGGGTTGACGTAGCGTTCCTCCACCTGCAGCGGCACGTCGTCGGCCAGGTGGGTGAGAAGCGAGTAGTCGAGGGGGCTGCCGGGTCGCAGCTCGAAGCGCTCGGCGAGCTCGCGCGTGGCCGGGCGCGTGGCGAGCTCGATGACCCGCACCCGGTGAGTGTGACCGCGGGCGCGGATCTCATCGGCGATGTTGCGCACTTCGAGCGGATGCGCGTGCACCCGCGCGTCGGCGACGAAGGTACCCACGCCGGCGACCCGTACCAGCACTCCGTCGGCCGCCAGCTCCTTCAGCGCGCGGTTGGCCGTCATGCGCGACACCCCGAGCGTGCGCACCAGCACGTTCTCCGAGGGCACGCGTGCCCCGGGCACGAGCGCGCCGCGACCGATCTGCTCCAGCACGAAGTGCTTCACCTGGTGGTAACGGGCGGCTGCCGCAGGCAGGGCCATCAGCGGTCCTTGAAGCGCTCTCGGGGAGGCCCCATGCTGTCATACCTGTCTATACAGGTCCAGTGCGGAACCGAGGGGAACCGCCGGCGGCCGCGGCCCGCCGGCGGTTCCCTACCCGGGGGCCTTTGGGTAGAATGCGCGACCCCTGCCGGGTCCGGGACCGAGGTACGGCCGCTGCAGGGGACGGGTGGCTGGGATCGGCGGAGTCGCGCGTTGCGCGGGGCTCGCCGGTGCCCCCGAGCGCGAGATCCGTAAAGCCCCCCGCGGGGCTTTTTGTTTTTTGGCGGGCCTTCAGGCCCTTTTTTGTTTGCGGCCTCCTTATATAAGGCCGGGGGGATCGGTGAACCAGGCGCTGCGCGAGCGACTGACCCAGCTGCTCGAGCCGCTGCTCGGGCGACTCGGCTATGAGCTGGTCGAGCTCGAGTACGTGCCCGCGCGCGCCCACGGGCTGCTGCGCCTGTTCATCGACGCGCCCGCCGGGGTCGGCCTCGAGGACTGCGCCCGGGTGAGCCGCGAGGTGTCCTCGCTCCTGGACGTCGAGGACCCGATCCCGGGGGCCTACACCCTCGAGGTGTCCTCGCCGGGCTTCGACCGGGTGCTGCGCACCCGCGCACACTTCGGCCGCTTCCTCGGCGCACGAGTGTTCGTCGAGCTGAAGGAGCCGCGCGATGGTCGCCGCCGCTACACCGGCACGCTGCTGACGGTGGATGAGGCGGGCATCGCCCTCGAGGTCGACCGGCAGCAGGTGGCGATGCGCTTCGAGGAGATCGGCAAGGCGCGGCTCGCCTCCTGAGCGGGCCGCTTTTGGCAGAAGGTAACCAAGACTGTGAACAAAGAAATTCTGATGGTGGTCGATGCGGTCTCGAACGAGAAGGGCGTCGACAAGGAAGTGATCTTCGAGGCGCTCGAGGCGGCGCTCGCCTCGGCGACGCGCAAGAAGCACGGCGAGGAGTGGGACGTGCGCGTCGCCATCGACCGCAAGAGCGGCGACTACGAGACCTTCCGCCGCTGGAAGGTATTCGCCGACGACTCCAAGGAACTCGAGGTCCCCGAGCGCGAGCTGCGCCTCGAGGACGCGCACGACATGAACCCGCAGTCCGAGGTGGGCGGCTTCGTCGAGGAGCCGATGGAGTCCGTCGCCTTCGGCCGCATCGCCGCCCAGCAGGCCAAGCAGGTCATCGTGCAGAAGGTGCGCGAGGCCGAGCGCGCCCAGGTGGTCGAGGCCTACCAGGACCGCGTCGGCCAGCTGGTGAGCGGGGTGGTGAAGCGCGTCGACCGCAACGGCATCTACATCGACCTGGGGAGCAACGCCGAGGGCTTCGTGCCCCGCACGGACATGATCCCGCGCGAGCAGGCCAAGCCCCAGGACCGGATCAAGGCCTATCTGAAGGAGGTGCGCTCCGAGCCGCGCGGCCCGCAGCTGTTCCTCACCCGCACCGCGCCGGAGTTCCTCATCGAGCTGTTCAAGCTCGAGGTGCCGGAGGTCGGGCAGGGGCTGATCCAGATCCTCGGGGCGGCGCGCGACCCGGGCATCCGCGCCAAGATCGCCGTGCGCAGCAACGACCCGCGCATCGACCCGGTCGGGGCCTGCGTCGGCATGCGCGGCTCGCGCGTGCAGGCGGTGTCGAACGAGATCGCCGGCGAGCGCGTCGACATCATCCCCTACGTCGACAATCCGGCGCAGTTCGTGATCAACGCCATGTCGCCCGCGGAGGTCATGTCAATCGTGGTGGACGAGGATGCGCACTCGATGGACATCGCCGTCGCCGAGGACAAGCTGTCGCAGGCCATCGGGCGCGGCGGGCAGAACATCCGCCTCGCCAGCCAGCTTTCCGGCTGGGACCTCAACGTCATGACCGAGTCGGACGCGGAGGCGAAGAGCGAGACCGAGTCCAAGGAACTGGTGCAGAACTTCATGAAGCAGCTGGACGTCGATGAGGACGTCGCCACCATCCTCGCCCAGGAGGGCTTCTCCACCATCGAGGAGATCGCCTACGTGCCGCAGGCCGAGCTCGCCGCCATCGAGGAGTTCGATGAGGGCATCGTCAAGGAGCTGCGCAACCGCGCCCGCGACGTGCTGCTCACGCAGGCGATCGCCAGCGAGGAGACGCTCGATCAGTCCATGCCGGCGGACGACCTGCTGCTGCTCGAGGGCATGAGCCCGGACCTGGCCCTGACGCTGGCGCGCCGCGGCGTGCGCACGCGCGAGGATCTGGCCGAGCAGTCGGTGGATGAGCTGGCGGACATCGAGGGCCTGGCGGCCGAGAAGGCCGCCAAGCTCATCATGACCGCCCGCGCCCCGTGGTTCGAGAGCGGCGGCTGAGGCAAATCGCAGAGGTTGACAGCGTATGGCGGAAGTGACCGTTTCCCAGTTTGCCGAGGTACTGAAGGTGCCGGTCGATCGACTGCTGGTGCAGCTCGATCAGGCGGGCATCAAAGTGTCCGGCCCCGATGCGCGCATCAGCGATGACGCGAAGCTCGAGCTGCTCACGCACCTGCGGCGCGCGCACGGCAGCGAGGACGCCGACCGCGACGGCGCGCCGCGCAAGATCACCCTCAAGCGCAAGACGCAGAGCGAGCTGAAGCTCGCCAGCAACCAGGGACGGGCGCGCACCGTCAACGTCGAGGTGCGCCGCAAGCGCACCTACATCAAGCGCGACGTGCTCGAGGAGCAGGCGCGCGCCCAGCAGGACGAGATCGATCACCGCCGCAAGGAGGCGGAGGACGCGGCGCGCGCCGAGACCGAGCGTGCCGAGGCCGAACGACGCGAGCGCGAGCGGCTCGAGGCGGAGAATCGCCGCCGCGTGGAGGAGGAGGAGACCCGCCGCCGCGCCCAGGAGGATGCGCGCCGGGTCGCCGAGCAGCGCAGCCGCGACGATGAGGCGCGTCGAGCGCGCGAGCGCGAGGAGCACGACCGCCGCGAGCGCGAGCGCACCCCCGGCGCCGCACCCGCCCCGGCGCGCGAGGCGGCCGGCGATGACAAGCACACCCGCTACGGCCGCCAGGAGCTGCACGTCACCGGCGATGTCAGCTCGCGCTACAAGAAGAAACGCCGTCTCAAGGCGCGGCCGGTGCCGCAGGCCGCGGACGGCCGCCACGGCTTCGAGATGCCCACCGCGCCCGTGGTGCGCGAGGTCGCGATCGGCGAGACCGTGACGGTGGCCGAACTGGCGCAGAAGATGGCGATCAAGGCGACCGAGGTCATCAAGGTGCTCATGAACATGGGTGTCATGGCGACCATCAATCAGCCGCTCGACCAGGACACGGCGGTGCTGGTAGTCGAGGAGATGGGTCACACGCCCAAGCTCCAGAAGGAGAACCAGATCGAGGAGGGGCTGCAGGGCGAGCAGGCCGAGGCCGACCTCGAGCCGCGGCCGCCGGTCGTGACGGTGATGGGCCACGTCGACCACGGCAAGACTTCGCTCCTCGACTACATCCGCCGCACCAAGGTGGCGGCCGGCGAGGCGGGCGGGATCACCCAGCACATCGGCGCGTACCACGTCGAGACCGACAAGGGCGTGATCACCTTCCTCGATACGCCGGGCCACGCGGCGTTCACCGCGATGCGCGCCCGCGGCGCACGCGCCACCGACGTGGTGGTGCTGGTGGTCGCGGCCGATGACGGCGTCATGCCCCAGACCATCGAGGCGATCCAGCACGCGCGCGCGGCCAACGTGCCGATCGTGGTCGCCGTCAACAAGATCGACAAGAGCGATGCGGACCCGGAGCGGGTACGCACCGAGCTCTCCAAGCACGAGGTGATCTCCGAGGAGTGGGGCGGCGAGAACATATTCGTGCCGGTCTCGGCCCGCACCGGGCAGGGAATCGATCAGCTGCTGGAGGCCATCCTGCTGCAGGCGGAGGTGCTCGAGCTGCGCGCCCCGCGCAGCGGGCTCGCCTCGGGCGTGGTCATCGAGTCCTCGATCGAGAAGGGCCGCGGCGCGGTCGCCACCGTGCTCGTCAAGCGCGGCACGCTGCGGATGGGGGACCCGATCATCGCCGGCTCGGAGTTCGGGCGCGTACGCGCCATGTTCGACGAGAGCGGCAAGCCGGTGCAGGAGGCGCCGCCCTCGATGCCGGTCGTGGTGCTCGGCCTGTCCGCCGCGCCCAACGCCGGGGATGAGCTGCTCGCGGTCGAGAGTGAGCGCAAGGCGCGCGAGGTGGCGCTGTACCGGCAGGGCAAGTTCCGCGACGTCAAGCTCGCGCGCCAGACCACCCGTGCCGAGGACGTGTTCTCGCAGATGGGCGAGGCGAAGGCGGGGGTCGTGGCGGTGCTTATCAAGGCGGACGTGCAGGGCAGCGCCGAGGCGCTGCGCGAGGCGCTCGGCAAGCTGTCGACCGATGAGGTGCAGGTGAAGGTCGTGGCCAGTGGCCTCGGGGCCATCACCGTGTCGGACGTGCAGCTGGCGGCAGCATCGCGCGCGCTCATCATCGGCTTCAACGTGCGCGCCGATGCCGGCGCGCGCGAAGCGGTGAAGGAGACGGGTATCGAGGTGCGCTACTACAGCATCATCTACGAGGCCATCGACGACGTGAAGCAGATGATGTCCGGCATGCTGCAGCCGGAGGTCAAGGAGCAGATCGTGGGCGTAGCGCAGGTGCGCGAGGTGTTCCGCTCCAGCAAGTTCGGCGTGGTCGCGGGGTGTCTGGTCACCGAGGGCGCGGTGCGGCGCAACAACCCGATCCGCGTGCTGCGCGACAACGTGGTGATCTTCGAGGGTGCGCTCGAGTCGCTGCGCCGCTTCAAGGATGACGTCAACGAGGTGCGCGCCGGCACCGAGTGCGGTATCGGCGTGAAGAACTACCAGGACGTGCGCGTGAACGACCAGATCGAGTGCTACGCGCGCGTCGAGGTGGCGCGCACGCTGCAGTAACGATGAGCCAGCAGCGCACCCAACGCATCGAGGCGGAGATCCAGCGCGTGCTGGCTGCGCTCATCGCGCGCGAGCTCAAGGATCCGCGCGTCGGCAACGTCACCGTGACGCAGGTGCGCATGGCGAACGACATGGGCAGCGCGCGCGTCTACTTCACCCCCTTCGCGGCGCAGCAAGCGCCGGAGGAGGTGCAGCGCGGCCTCACCCACGCCGCCGGCTTCCTGCGCGGCGAGCTCGGCCGCCGGCTGCAGCTGCGACACGCGCCGCGCCTCGAGTTCGTCTTCGACGACAGCGTGCAGCAGGCGGCGCATCTCAGCGCGCTCATCGACCGCGCGGTGGCCGACGACCGCGCCGCCGAGACGCCGGATGCGGCGCAGCCTCCCGCCGGGGAGCGCGGGCCGCACTGAGAGCTCGCGATGCCGGACGGCATCCTGCTGCTGGACAAGCCGCGCGGGCTTTCCTCCAACGTCGCGCTGCAGCGCGTGCGGACCCTGCTCGGGCGGGTGAAGGGCGGCCACGTCGGTAGCCTCGATCCGCTCGCCACCGGGATGCTGCCGATCTGCCTCGGCGAGGCGACCAAGGTCGTGGCGGAGCTGGCCGCCGCGCGCAAGTGCTATCGCTTCCGCGTGGCGCTCGGGGCCGCGACCGCGAGCGGGGACACCGAGGGCGAGGTCACGCAGCGCGCCGCGGTACCGGTACTCGAGGCGGGTGCGGTGCGCGCGCGGCTCGTTGCCTGGGTCGGCCGGCGCACCCAGGTGCCGCCGATGTACTCGGCCCTCAAGCGCGACGGCCAGCCGCTCTATCGCCTGGCGCGTGCCGGCCAGGAGGTGGCCCGGGAGGCACGCCCCGTCGAGATCTACGAGCTGCAGCTGCTGAGCCTGGCAGCGGCGGAGCTCGAGCTGCGCGCCGTGTGCTCGAAGGGTACGTATGTGCGCGTGCTCGCGCAGGACCTGGCGGTCGACCTGGGCACACTGGGCCACGTGACGCTCCTGCATCGGGAGTGGGTCGAGCCCTTCGCCGGGGAGCCGATGCACTCGCTCGCGGAACTGACCACGCGCCTGGCGCGGGGCGAGCGCGCGCCGCTCTTACCCCCGGATGCGCCCCTCGGGCACCTCCCACCCGTGACGCTCGCGCCCGATGCCGTGCGCGCGCTGCAGCAGGGGCGACAGATCGAGGGCGTGGCCCGCGGGGCGCTGCCGCGGGTGCGCATCTACGCGGACGATGGCCGCTTTCTCGGGCTCGGCCTGGTCGACGCGCACGGACGACTGCAGCCACGCAGGCTGCTGAACAGCGCGCCGCGCCCCGGTTCCGGCGACGCCCAAGGCTTGTGATGGGCGCGCCGTGCCGCGTACAATGCCCGGCTTACCAAAAGGCTCTTAAGACAAGTGATTAGGATGAGCACGCAATGGCTTTAACCAGCGCGAAAAAGGGCGGCATCCTCGCCCAATACCGGCGTGGCCCTGCCGACACCGGTTCGCCTGAGGTGCAGGTCGCACTGCTCTCGGAACGCATCAATGGACTCGGCGAGCATTTCAACACGCACAAGCGCGATCACGCCTCGCGTCGCGGTCTGGTGAAGCTGGTCAACCAGCGCCGCAAGCTGCTCGACTACCTCAGAGCCACCAAGCCGGAGAAGTACCAGGAGCTCGTCGAGCGCCTCGGACTTCGCCGCTGAGTCATTCAAAGGCCGCCCCGCGCGGCCTTTGTCGTTTCGGTTCTCCGCTTTCCATTTTTTGAGGATGTCAGCCTTGAGCGTCGTCAGTAAGTCATTCCCCTATGGCCCCCACACCGTCACCATCGAGGCCGGTGA
>JAFAPI010000228.1 GCA_019247195.1 Gammaproteobacteria bacterium | reverse complement strand
CCGGGTCGACGAACATATATATGTCGCCCCGCGCCGGGCTCAGCGCACCGAGCAGCATGACGCCCGCGGCCAGCGAGCGGATCCAGCGACCACGCATCAGCGCCTTCTACGCCCTCCCCGTCCGCCGGACCAGATAGGGTAACTATGTATATTGCGCAGAATGTGTGGTGGTTCCGTTCTTCGCAGTAGACCGCTCTTGACTTTGACCCCATTATCTCGCGCAGGGGGAACGTTCCGCGCCCATCGCACCCGACGTCGGCCGACCGACGCTGCGACGGCGCGGACGCTCCGGGGGATCAAGACCGCACGGCGCCACGCACGTGCCGCCGGTGCAGAACGAAGAAGGAAGCACCTGAGATGAGTCTCTTCGCGCGCATCGTTCTCATCGAAGACCATGCCATTTTGCGAGACGGGCTGCGGGCCCTGCTCGAGCTGGAACCGGATCTGCGGATCGTCGGCGAGGCCAACAGCGCCGCCGAGGGAGTGCAGATCGCACAGCAGACCCAGCCGACCCTCGTGATCACTGACCTCGCCATGCCCGGGGGTTCCGGCCTGCACACCATCGACGACCTGCGCGCGGCCTGCCCGGGAGTGCGGGTGCTGGTGCTCACCGCCTATTGCACCGACGAGTACATCCGCGCAGCGCTCGGGGCCGGCGCGGACGGCTACGTGCTCAAGGATGCGAGCCGCGGCGAGCTGCTGCAGGCCATCCGCGCCGTACTGGGCGGGCAGAAGTATTTCTCCGAGCCGGTGTCCGCGCGCCTGGTGTCCGGCTACCTGCGGCGCAATGAGCCCGGTGGTGAGACTGCGCCCAACATCACCGGCCGCGAGCGCGAGGTGCTGACCCGGATCGCCCTCGGCGACTCGAACAAGCGAGCGGCGCTGGCGCTGCGGGTCAGCATCAAGACGGTGGAGAAGCACCGCGCCAATCTGATGCGCAAACTCGAGTTGCACAACACCGCGGCCGTCACGCTGTTCGCGGTGCGCAACGGCCTGCTATCGGATCTGCAGCTCGCCCCGCCGCTGCTGGACGACGGCACCGGACGCTGAGCCGCGCTCAGGCGGCATCCGAGCGGCTGCTCTGCTCCGCGGAGCCGAGCCGCCACTCCAGACGTGCCTCGGTGCCCCTCCCCGCCGGGGCGGCGCCGAGCGCGAAGGTCCCGCCGGTCATCGCCGCGCGCTCGCGCAGATTGCGGACCCCGCGCCCGCTGCCCGCTTCGGTGGCATTCCCGGCCGTCGCCTCGAGCCCCACCCCGTCGTCGGTCACGATCAGCTGCAGCTGCTCGGCGCTGCGCGAGAGCGCCACGGTGACCTCGCGCGCCCGGGCGTGCTTGGCGACGTTGTTGAGCAGCTCCTGCAGGCTGCGGAAGACTGTGGTGCTCAGCCGCTCCGGGACTTCCGCGTCATCGATGGTGATGCGCGCCCGCAGCTGCAGCCCGGGATAGCTCTGCGCAAACTCGCGGCAGAACCACTCCACCGCGGAGACCGCACCGAGGTCATCGAGGACCGGCGGCCGCAGGTCCATGGCGATGCCGCGCAGCTCATCCATCGTGAGCTGCAGCGTGCCGATGGAGCGTTGCAGGGTCCGCTGCAGTTCGTCGCCGCCGTGATGTCCAGCGCACAGGCCCTCCAGTGAGTACTTGATGGCGCTGAGCTGCTGACCCACCGAGTCGTGCAGCTCGCGCGCGATGCGCTTGCGCTCCATCTCCTGTGCGTTGATCAGCTGGCGCGACAGGGTCGCCAGCTCGTTGCGCGAGTGCCGCAGCGCCTCCTCCGCCGCCTCGCGCCGCGCGATCTCGTTCTGCAGGTCACGGTTCGCTTCGGCGAGCGCCTCGGTACGCAGGCGTACCCGAGCCTCGAGCTCGAGGTTGACGGTCTTGAGCGCTTCGCGGGCCAGATGCAAGGCGGTGACGTCCGCCACGAGGGCGACCGCGAGCGGCTCAGACGGGGCGCTGCCCGTGGGGCGGGTGCGGCTGAGGGTGACATGCAGTGCGCGCCCCAGCGGCGCGTCGCGAAGCTCGAACTCGACCGGATTCTCCGAGGACAGTTTCGACCAGCCGCGCGTCAACGCTCTTAGCAGCGCACAGGGGTGCGCGGCACAGGTCTCGTGCAGCAGGCTGTGCAGGTCCCGTCCCAGTGCATTACTGAGTGAGCCGAGGTGCCAGCGCTCCACGACGCGGTTGACACGCACGATCTCGCCGTTCGCGTCCAGCAGACAGATGAGATCCGGTAGCGCGTCGACGGTGCATTCCCACTCGAACTTCGCCCGCGCGATCGCCGCCTGGACACTGGCAGGATCCGCGGCCACCGGGGCACCCGTCTCTGTGGGCGGTTGCGTGCTCATACTCACCGGTCTGTGCTGCGACACCCTACTTCACCTCGACCGCTTCGCCGATGCAACTGTCGGCATGGTGCAACAGCCCCCCGCCGTCGGGAGCGCGAGCCGCCGATTACGCCGCGCAGCTTGTTCGAGCCGATATGTTCGGTCCATGCGGCACTCAACCCATCGGTCATGGGCAAGACACCGGGTAGGGTAACCCCGTAGAGCGCCGACGGCTACGGCTCGGCTAACCTTGCCGCGTGATCGATCCCGACGGTGCTCCTTCCGAGGAATCTCCCACGCTGCAAGCGACCCAACCCGCTTCTCTCAAAGGGCCGTCTCCGCGCATCAGGGTCCTGATCATCGATGAGCCCGGCCTGTGCCGGGACGGTCTGCAGGCGCTGCTCGAGGGTGAGAAGGTCTACGAGGTCGTCGGGGCGACGGCCAGCCGCCGCGAGGCCCTGCAGATCCTCATCTCGCGCCGCCCGCAGATCGTGCTGCTGGATTTCTCTTCGGCGCTGAAGACCGGACCCGACACGGTCGCGCACCTCAAGCGCCGCTGGCCCGACATCGGCGTCCTCGTCCTGACCCTGAGTCGCGAAGAACCCTGCATCGAAGCGGCGCTGCGCGCAGGTGCGAACGCGTACGTGCTCAAAAGCGACACACGCGTCGCCCTTTTCACCGCGCTCGAGCGCATCCAGTGCGGCCAGGGATTCATCAGCGCGCCTGCCCTCGAAAAGGTGGTCACGGCCTACGTGGGCGACGGCGGCTCGGCAACCACCCAAGGCGGCGCGGGCCGCCTGCTCACCGAGCGCGAGCGCGAAGTCATCGCCCTCGTGGCGCGAGGCTATCGCACCCGCGAAATGGCGGCGCTGCTCTCCCTCAGCCACAAGACGGTCGAGAAGCACCGCACCAATCTCATGCGCAAGCTCGGTCTGCGCTCCGCGGCAGCCGTCGCTGCCTACGCCATCACCCACGGCTTCCTCTAGGCGGCGCGCGGCCAGAGCCGCGGAAAGAGCGGGTGCGCCATCGGCGCACCGCGCGGCAGGTCCAGACCGGGAAATTCCGGGGAAGTCGGCCAGGCCCGCGGCTCGTGCCGGATGTCATCCCCGAGCAACCGTACCGAAAATACCCGACGCCGCGTTCCGGCCGGCACCCCCGCGCTGCCGTGCAGGGTGAGCATGTGGAAGCACACCGCATCGCCGGGTTGGAGCGCCCAGCCGAGGATCGGAAATGACTCGCGGTGCGCCTCGATGTCCGGCAACTCGGCGAGGGAGCCCTCCGGAAACCAGCGCGCCTGGGCATCGAGGAAGGAGCGGGGCATCCGCCAGGGACCGCGGTGCGACCCGGCGATCAGCTCCAGCGTGGATTCGCGCGGAACCGGGTCCACGGGAATCCAGAAGCTCACGTTCTGGGTGCCGCTGATGTTGTAGTAGGGCTGGTCCTGGTGCCACGGAGTGCGTTGGCGCGTGCCGGATTCCTTGGTCAGCATGTGATCGTGATAGAGGCGCACTTCCTCGCTGCGCATCAGCCGGGCGGCGACCGCGCCGAGGCGCGACCCGAAGATGAAGCGGCGATACGCCTCGTTCTCCTGCCAGCAGCAGAAGTCCTCGATGAACAGGCCCGGGTCCCCCCTGCCGCTCGCCACCTTCGCCCGCGCGCTCGGGCGAGCGAGGTTTGCCTCGATCCCTGCAACGAGGAGCGCCATCTCCGCCGCGCTGAAGAGCCCCCGCAGCACCGTGGCCCCGTCGCGCTGGAACGCCTGGACGGCGGCACCCTCCACGGGCTCGTCAGGTACGGCCGACATCGATCGCATCCTTTGCCTGGAACCTCGCCGTACCGATTGTAGGGAGGGCTCCGCGCAGCGGGAAGCGAAGGGACTGCGGCGAGGTTGCGTGCGCGCCACGCGTGCCGCCGGTCGGTCGGCACTGACCACCGGCACGGGAGCCGGGGGGCGCGCGGTTCGGTGAGCAGCCGACACTGCGGCCTTCCAGTCCCCGTCAGCATGCGTCGGTATTGACCCACCTCTGAGGGTACGGCCATGCGCACATTCCTCGCCCCCCTGTCCGCCACGCTCGCGGCGCTGACACTTGCCGGCTGTGTCGTCGAGGGCTCGCCGCCGCAGGAGCAGCTGGCGCGGGCACGCACGCTCGTCGAGCAGGCCGATAAGGCGGGCGCGCAACGCTATGCCGCCGCCGACATCGAGCGCGCGCACCGCGAGCTCAGCGACGCCGAGAGTGCCAACGAGGCGAAGCAATACACCGAGGCCCGCCTCGACGCCGAGTCGGCCGCGGCCGACGCCGACCTCGCCGTCGCCCGCGCCGCGGACGGGGAGGCGGAGCGCGCCGCTCACGAGGTGGTGCAGGCCAACGCCACGCTGCGCAGTGAGACGCAGCGCGAGATCGAGCAGAGCCAGTCAAGCGGCTCGGTCCCGCCCGTGAGCCCGGCCGACACGTCACCGCCGCGATAGCCCGAGCCTGGAGGACGCCATGCTGAAGCGAACTACTCTCCTGATCCTCGGCGCCTGCACGGGCGCTGCCCTGCTCGCCGGCTGCGCGACGACGCCGCCTCGCTCCGATCAGCTCGAGCGTGCCCGCGCACAGGTGCAGACGCTCGAGAGTGACCCACTGGTGCAGCAGGCCGCGGCTGACGACCTGCAGTACGCGCGGGCCAACCTTCATGACGCCGACGACGCGCTGGCCCATCACGCGCCCCTGTCGGTGGTCGATCACTTTGCCTACCTTGCGGAGCGGCACGCGGAGGCCGGGGAGGCCCGCACAGCGGCCGCTCGCGCCCGCGAGGAGGTCGCGCGGGCGGAGGCCGACCGCAACCGCCTGCTGCTCGAGGCCCGTGAGCACGAAGCGATGAACGCCAAGCAGCAGGCCGAGTTCGCGCGTCAGCAGGCCCTCAGCGCCCAAGAGCAGGCTGCGGCCGCTCAGCGCCAGGCCCAGCTCACGCAGGAGCAGCTCGCAGCGCGCTCTCAGGAGGCGCTGAGTGCCCAGCAGCAGGCCGAGGCGGCGCAGCGTCAGACACAGCTCACCCAGGAGCAGCTCGAGGCGCGCTCTCGGGAGGCGCAGCTCACTCAACAGCAGCTCGAGGCACGCACCCAGGAGGCGCAGTTGGCCCAGCAGCAGGCCCAGTCCGCGCAGCAGCAGGCACAGGCGGCGCAGGATCAGCTCGCCGCGGCACAACAGCAGCTGGCGGACCTGAAAGCACGGCGCACCGATCGCGGGCTGATGGTAACGCTGAATGACGTGCTGTTCGATACGGGCCAGGCGACCCTCAAGCCGGGGGCTACCCTGGCGCTCGATCGCCTCGCCACCTACATGCGCGGCAATCCGCACACCAAGATCGTCATCGAGGGGCACACCGACAGCGTGGGTTCCGAGGAGTACAACCAGGAGCTCTCGCAGCGCCGTGCCGATGCCGTGGCGAGTGCGCTGATCTCGCGCGGGGTTCCGGCCGACAACATCCATGCCATCGGCCGCGGTAAGGAGTTTCCGGTCGCGACCAATGCCACCGTCGCCGGCCGGCAGCAGAACCGGCGCGTGGAAGTGGTCTTCTCCGATACCAGCGGCCGCTTCGCACAGGCCGAGAGCGACGAGCCCGTCCGTCGCTGAGAGGCACCGCGCGAGGTGCCCGGCGCCGGCTGATTCGACAAGCTCGGGCGGGCTTGCGTAGCATCGGGCGCAGTCCCCCTGCGTCCCCTGCTGCGCATGACCGAAGGTCCCGCTCCCTCACCGGCGCGCCGCCGCGAGCGCACACGGGCTCCACGCCAGACGGGCGCCTCGCTCGCGCCGCTGCCGTCGCTGCGTAACCCCTTCCCTCCGCTCGAGCTGTATAGCCCCGAGCAGATCGAGCGCATCCTCCTGGGCGCCTACCGGGTCCTCGAGGAAGTGGGGGTCGAGGTGCGTAGTGCCGCGGCGCGCGAGATCTACCGCCGTGGCGGCGCCCTGGTGGACGAGCCCACACAGATGGTGCGGATCGGCCGGGATCTGATCGGCGCACAGCTCGCCCAGGCGCCGGAGCGCTTCGTGCTGCACGCACGCAACCCCGCCCGCCATCTGCAGGTGGGCGGGGACCACGTTAACTTTGGTCCGGTCACCGGAGCGCCCCACATCCGCGATGAGGAGCACGGCCGGCGCTATGGCGACCTCGAGGCCTTCCGCAATATCGTCAAACTCACCCATGCGCTCGGGGTGCTGCACTGGCAGGGAGGGATCGTCGTCGAGCCGGTGGATCTGCCCGTGGCGACCCGGCATCTGGCCATGTACCAGGCGCACATCGAGTACGCGGACATCGTGTGGGCGGCGCGTGGCATCGGCGGGGTGCAGGCGAGTGACGCCATTGCCATGTCCGCCATCGAGCACGGCTGCAGCATCGAGGCGCTCGCGACGCGGCCCACGCTGCTCAGCGTCACCAACGTCAACTCGCCACGCCGCGTGGACGAGGAGATCCTGGATAACATCCTCACCATGGCGCGGCACGGGCAGTGCGTGGTCATCACCCCCTTCACACTCATGGGCGCGATGGCGCCCGTGACCCTCGCCGGCGCGCTGGTGCAGCAGACCGCCGAGAGCCTGGCGATCGTCGCGCTCTGTCAGCTGGTGCGGCCGGGCACGCCCTGCGTCCTGGGCGGCTTTACTTCCAACGTCGACATGCGCAGCGGCTCCCCTGCCTTCGGCACCCCCGAATACGTGCACGCCGTACTCGCCAGCGCGCAGATCGGGCGGCGCCTGAAGCTGCCGGTGCGCACCAGCGCGGTCAACGCCTCACCGGCGGTCGATGCCCAGGCGACCTATGAGACCGGTTTCTCGCTGCAGGCGGCGATCCTGAGCCACAGCCACCTCATCAACCACGCGGTGGGTTGGCTGGAAGGCGGACTGTCGGCCTCGCTGGAGAAGATCATCGTGGACGCCGAGCTGCTGCGCGAGTGGGCGCAGATCCTCAAGCCCGTTGATTTCAGTGAGGACGATCTGGCGATCGATGCCATCAAGGAGGTCGCCGCCGGCGGGCACTTCTTCGGCGCCAGTCACACGCTGGCCCGCTACGAATCGGCCTTTTACCGGCCCCTGTTGTCGGACTGGTCGAGCTATGAGAGCTGGCGTGAGGCGGGCGCCAAGGATGCGACGCAGCGCGCGACCGGGCTGTGGAAAAAACTGCTCGCGGAGTACACCCCGCCGCCGCTCGATCCTGCAGTGCGTGAGGCGATCGCCGCTTACGTCGAACGCCGCAGCCGCGAGCTGTCGTCCACCTAAAGTCGACTCGTGGCCGAGTGGATCGCCAACGCGCGCATGTATGCCGTCACTGCGGCGGTCGAGGGCGTCTGGCGCGAGCTGCTCGAGCACGTGAGCGAGGATGCACAGGTGGCGCTGCGCTATCTGCCCTACCCCGCGCCGCAGCCCCTCGAGGCACTCTGGTCGCGCCCCGACCTGGGAGCCGTACTCATGTGCGGCTATCCGCTGGCGCAGCGGCTGGCTCCGGCGCGCCCGCTCGCCGCGCCGATTCCGGCGGCGCCCTGGGCGGGCGGCCGCGCCGTGTACCGCACGGACCTCATCGTGCGCGCCGACGCCCCCTACGGTTGTCTCGAGGATACCTTTGGCGGCCGCGCCGGCTGGACGGTCAGCCATTCCCAGTCCGGTTTCAACGCCTTCCGCCACGAGCTGCTGCGCTACCGGACCGCTGCACGCCCGCAACTCTATGGCCAGGTCACCGACAATCTCATCACCGCACGCAACGTCCTCGATGCGGTGCGCGAGGGGCGCATCGACGTCGGCCCGCTCGATGCCTACTGGCATCTGCTGCTGCGTCAGCACGCCCCCGAGCTGACCGCGGGCGTGCGCACGCTCGCTTCAACTCCCCTCACGCCGATGCCCGCTTTCGTCGCCGCGCAGGACGCCCCCGGAGAGCTCACCGAGCGCTTGCGCGCGGCCTTCCTCGCGGCGGCGGAGCGACCCTGGTTCGCCGCGCTCGCCGCGCCGCTCGCGATCGCCGGCTTCGCGCCGACGCGCATCGAGGATTATCAGCCACTGCTGGACTGGGATCGCGAGGCGGTGACGGCCGGTTACCCGGTGCCCGCCTGAGCTAGGGGACCCGGCCGTCCGGGTGCGTCAGCACGTCGTGGGCGCGAAACAGGTAGCGGCGCGCGACCTCGAGGTAGCTGCGATAGACCAGCCCGCCGTTCGCCACGATGATGCGCTCGCGGATCAGGCGGTAGCGCGCCGGCAGCTCGTACCAGGGAATGAGCGGCGCCTCGTGGTGCACCGCATGCAGGTTATTGAAGAGGAAGAGCGGCCCGAGCAGCCAGGAATCCTCGACGATCGCCACCCGCTCGGAGGCCTGCGGCAGGGCCCGATGCTCGGCGAAGGAACGAATGAGCTGGATGCCACTCGCCGGCACCGCGACGGCCAGCACGTAAAGCGACAGGGGCATGTCGCACACGAACTTCACCCACAGCAGCACCGGCACGCACCACAGCAGGTGTTCAAGGTAGTGGCCGAGTACCGTCTCGTCGCCGTCGCGGCCCCGCCGCCAGTCGGCACGCCAGAATGCCGCGATGTGCCACCAGCTGCCGATCAGCACCCGCCCGGCGAGGGTCTGCTGCGCCTGCAGGATCACGCGCGTCGCGGGGCGCATGCGGGCCCAGTCCTCGGGCCGCCAGTAGAACGTCTCCGGGTCGTCAAGCGGGTCGGTGAGGCGCGCGTCGTGGTGATGGCGCCGGTGCAGGACGCGGTAGCGCTCGAAGGGCAGCCACAGGGCGAGCGGCAGCATGCCGAGCATGCGGTTGATGCCCTCCCAGCGCGTCGGGTGTCCGTGCACGATCTCGTGTTGGAGCGAGCTGTGCAGCGCGACCAGCAGCGCTGCGAGGGGCAACACGATCCACAGCGGCCAGCGCGCGTATTGCAGGGTGACCGTCATCCAGCCGCCATACGCCAGGCCGAGCAGCATCACGGTGGGCATCTCTAGCGCGCGGCGGCGTCCGCGTGCGTCGAGCACGGCGACGTCACCGGCCGGTGTCGCCGCACCTAGTTCGATGGGTGTCATGACTGGGGATGACCCTCAGCCGGGTGAAGGACGCCGGATGAACCCCCGGTGTCGTCCGCCCATTCCTGGGCACCGGAACGCTAGAATTCTATGCGATTTTTCGTTCCCACTGCGCTCAAGGCTACGCTTTTTTTGAGTCAGTTCTCAGTCGGTGCGGACGCTGCGGCAGAGGCGCCGCTCGACCGCTAGCATTCCCTCGTACAGGAGCACCGCCATCAGCGCGGTGACCAAGCCCCCCTGCAGGATGAAGGCGGTGTTATTGGACAGAAGTCCGGCGATGATGACCTCCCCCAGCCCCTTGGCCGCGACCGTGGAGCCGATGGTGGCGGTGCCCACGTTGATGACCAGTGACAGTCTTATTCCTTCTAAAATCAATGGCATAGCTAACGGAAGCTCGACCGAGAATAGCCGCTCGCGGGCGCTCAGTCCCATGCCGTCGGCCGCCTCAGTCACCGCCGGCGGCAGCGTTTGCAGGCCGACGAGGGTGTTTTCGAAGATCGGCAACAGCCCATAGGCAAAGAGCGCGATCAAGGTGGGGATTTCCCCGAAACCGACGAGCGGCACGGTGATCGCGAGCACCGCGACGGGGGGAAAGGTCTGGCCAATGTTCACCAGGGTGCGCGACAGCGGCAGGAAGGCGCGTCCGCTCTGCCGGGTGACGAGGATCGCGAGCGCGACCGCGATGAGGGTGCTGGCCGCGGCAGCGAGGCACACCGTGCCCAGGTGCGCGAGCGTGAGTGTCAGCAGATTCCCCTGGTCGTAGATAGGGGGCGCGCCGTACTGGGTCAGTGGCGCGAACAGCGGCGCAAAACGCTGCGGCGCGATGACAAACGACACCAGCAGCAGCAGCGCGAGGCCGCGCAGCAGGAGCGGACCGTGCTTCACGGCGACCTGCCGTGGCGCAGCAGGGCGGCGACACTCACGTGCCCGCACGGCGTGCCATCCTCGCGCGTCACCGACGCGGCTTCGGCGCCGCGCCACAAGAGCTCGGACAGCACATCGCGCAGACTCGCCGCCGCGCTGACCGTCGGCCCGGGGACTGCGCCCGGCGCGGCGATCTCACCGGCGGTCGTCAGCGACAGCAGACGCAGCGCGCGGTCGGTCTGGCCGGTCATGCGCGTCACCAGCGGATCGGCCGGGTGAGCGAGGAGCGCCGCCGGCGTATCAAACTGCAGCACCCGGCCATTGCTCATCACCGCGACGCGGTCGCCGAGACGGAAGGCCTCGTCCATGTCGTGGGTGACGAGGACGATGGTCGTGCCGTAGCGGCGCTGGATCGCCAGCAGGTCCTCCTGCGCCTTGGCGCGGATGATGGGATCGAGCGCTCCGAACGGCTCGTCCATGAGCAGCACGGCCGGCTCGGCCGCGAGGGCGCGCGCCACGCCGACCCGCTGCTGCTGCCCGCCGGAGAGCTGGTGCGGAAAGGCGTGGGCGTAAGTCGCTGGCTCGAGCTGGAACACCTCGAGGAGCTCGCGTACCCGCGCGGCGATGCGTGCCGCCGGCCACTTGAGTAGCCGCGGCACGGTGGCGATGTTCTCCTCGACCGTGCGATGCGGAAAAAGTCCGTGTCCCTGGATGGCGTAGCCGATGCGCCGCCGCAGCAGATGGGCGGGCTCCTCGCGGGTGTCCGCACCCTCGATGAGCACGCGACCCGCGCTGGGCTCGATCAGACGGTTGATCATCCGCAGCAGGGTCGACTTGCCCGAGCCCGACGTGCCGACGATGACCGCGATCGAGTTGCGCTCGATGGTGAGGTTCACGTCCTCCACGACGGCCTTCGTCCCGTACTGCTTGGCCAGATGCTCTATGGTGATCATCGTCGCTCCAGTGTCTCCGCCAGCGCGTCGAGCAGCACCGCGGAGCTGAAGGCCAGAGCGACGGTCGGTATGGCTCCGAGCAGTACCAGGTCGATGGCCGTCTGGCCGATGCCCTGGAAGACGAAGGTCCCGAGGCCGCCACCGCCGATCAGCGCCGCCACCGTCACCATGCCGATGTTCTGCACCAGCACGACCCGCACGCCGGTGATGATCACCGGCAGCGCGAGCCGCAGCTCGATGCCCCGCAGCACCTGCCAGTGGGTCATGCCCATGCCGCGCGCCGCGTCGACCGCCGCGCGCGAGACCCGCGCAAGACCGCTGGCAGTGTTGGCGACGATGGGCAGCAGCGAGTACAGAAACAGCGCCACCACCGCCGGCGCGGCGCCGATGCCGCTCACCCCCAGGCGCTGCAGCGCCGGAAAACCGCCGGCCAGCGCCCCGAGCGGCGCCATGAGGATGCCGAACAGCGCGATGGCGGGGATGGTCTGGATCACATTGAGCGTGCCAAGCACGCCGGGCCGCAGGCGCGGTACCCGGTGGCAGAGGATGCCGAGCGGCAGACCGACCAGGGCCGCGGCGAGCAGCGAGCCAAAGGCGAGCAGCACGTGCCGGCGCAGCTCCTGCGCGAAGCGCGCCGCGTTTACCGCATACTCGCGCAGGATCGACAGGTGGTCGAACCAGCCGCTCGCCAGCGCGGCGACTACGATCCCGAGCAACAGCCCGAGCGCCAACACCCGCACCAGGGGCCGCGGTCGCAGACGCGTGAGCGCGTCGGTCGCCAGCAGACCGAGGCAGACCAGCACCACCCAGAACGCTCCGCCGGGCGCGACCCGCACGACCCGGTTGCCCCCCGGCGTGAGCAGACTGCCCGCGAGGCCCACCGCCAGCGCGAGGCCGGCGAGCGCGGTCAGGGCGGCGAGGAGGCGCACGCGGGGAGCGCCGACGCAGAGCCCGACCGCCGCGGCGCCGACCAGCAGCACGATCAGACCGCCGGCGACGGCGGGCGGCAGCGCCGCCCCGACCCCGAGGGGAGTACCCGGGACGATGCGGTTGGCCTTCACCAGCACGAACGGCAGCCAGGTAAGCGCGAGCGCGCCCGCGAGCGTCAGCAGTGCGCCGAGCGGCTCGATGCGGCGCGGTGCGGCGGTGAGGGGGGCGGCGAGTGCCGACATGGCTCAGCGGTACCCGGCCGCAGCGAGAAAGCCGCGCTGCTGCAAGTAATCGCGCGCCACTTCCTCGTCGGCCTCGCCCTCGATCTGCACGCGCTCGTTGAGGCGCTGCAGCGTCGCGGTGTCGAGGCTCTCCATGAGCGGGCGGACCAACGTCGCGATCTGCGGATGCGCGGCGAGTACGCTCGCGCGCACCAGGGGTACGGGGGCGTAGATCGGCTGGTCGTGGCGGTCGTCGACCAGCATCTGCAGGTGCGCCGCCACGATACCCCCGTCGGTGCCATAGACCATGGCGGTGTTGGTGCCGTTGGTGGCCGCGGCGGCGGCCGCGATGGTGGCCGAGGTCTCCCCTCCGGCGAGCACGATGAGCTGGGCGGAGCTCAGCAGGAATCCATAAGTCCGCTCGAGCGAGCGCAGCGTACCGGCGTTGGCAAACTCCGCCGAGCAGGCCAGCACCACGTGCCCCCCGGAGCGTACCCAGCGCGCAAAGTCGCTCATCGAGCGCAGGCGGTAGGCCGCGGCGACGTCGCTGCGCACGGCGAGCGCCCAGGCATTGCTTGCGGGGGCGGGCGTCAGCCAGATGATCTGGTGCGCCGCCTGGTCGAGGCGGGCGCCGAGCTCGTAGCCGCTGCGCAGATCGCGCCAGGCGGGGTTCTGCGGGTCGTTATAGAAGAGTCCGGCGTTGCCGGTGTACTCGACGTACAGGTCGATCTCCCCGGCGAGCAACGCCCGGCGCACGACCGGGGTCGCGCCGATGCGGGTGCGGTCCACGGTCGCGATGCCGTGCGCATTGAGCAGCAGTCGGATCATCTGGCCGATCATCGCCGACTCGCTCGAGAGCTTCGACGACACGACGACCGTCGCCTGCAGCGGCGCGCACAGACACGCGCCGAGCAGCGCGGCGCACAGCGCGCGGCTGAACCTCCTCACCGGCACACCTCCAGATCCCCGGCGCACGTTGTCTGCTCACCGGCCGCACGTCAAGCACGCGGCTGCCGGCGCGCAGCCTAACGGCTATGATGCACCCCTCCTGATGCCCGCCCCTCCCCCCGCCCCCCGCCGCCGTTCCACCGCGCCGCCCTACTCGCTGTGGCGGCTGCTGCGCGAGGGCCTGCGCGCCCAGGCGGGCTGGCCCCGCGCGTGGCGCGCGGCCGCGCCGCGCGAACGCTACCAGGTGGTGATCGTCGGCGGCGGCGGTCATGGGCTGGCAACGGCGTTCTATCTGGCCAGCGAATACGGCATCCACGATGTCGCCGTCATCGAGCGCGGCCCCATCGGACTCGGCAACGTCGGTCGCAACACCACGATCGTGCGCTCGAACTACTTCCATCCGGCCAACATTCGTTTCTACGACTACTCGCTGCGGCTGTGGGAGGGACTCGAGCAGCGGCTCAACTTCAACACCATGGTGAGCCAGCGCGGTACGCTCAATCTCTTCCACACCGAGGCGCAGCGCGACCTCTTTACGCGCCGGGCTAACCAGATGCGCCTGCTCGGGGTGGACGCGGAGGTGCTGAGCCGCGAGGCCGTACAGGCGCGCGTGCCGCTGGTCGACCTCGACAACGGCCGCTTCCCGGTGCTGGGCGGGTTCCTGCAGCCGCGGGGTGGCACGGTACGGCACGACGCCGTGGCGTGGGGCTATGCGCGCGCCGCCAGCGCTCTCGGGGTGGACATCATCGAGCACTGCCCGGTCACGGGCATCCGCTGCGCGGGGGGTCGCGCGCTCGGGGTGGAAACTGCGCGTGGCTTCATCGCCGCCGACACGGTGTGTCTTGCGGTCGCCGGGCACTCCTCGCGGCTCGCCGCCATGGCGGGCCTGACCCTGCCCATCGAGACGCACGTCCTGCAGGCCTTCGTGACGGAGGGGCTGAAGCCCCTGCTCGACGTGGTGCTGACCTACGGGGCAGGACACTTCTATGTCAGCCAGTCGGACAAGGGCGGACTGGTATTCGGCGGCGCGATCGACGGCTACAACAGCTATGCGCAGCGCGGCGCGCTGCCGATGGTGGAGGAAGTGACGGCCGCGGCGGTGACATTGCTGCCCGCGCTGGCACCGGTGAAAGTGCTGCGGCAGTGGGGCGGCGTCATGGACATGACCATGGACGGCTCGCCGCTCATCTCCCCGACGCCGCTCGCCGGCTTGGTGCTCAACGGCGGTTGGTGTTACGGCGGCTTCAAGGCCATCCCCGCGGGCGGCCTCACGACCGCCCACCTGATCGCAACAGGCACGCCCCACCCCCTCGCGGCACACCTGTGCCTCGACCGCTTCGCGCGCGGGTGCACGGTCGATGAGCGCGGCGCCGGTCCGTACCCGTACGCCCACTGACGATGCTGCGTATCCCCTGTCCCTGGTGCGGCCTGCGTGATGAGGTGGAGTTCCGCTATCGCGGCGCGATGCTCGCGCGGCCGGCCGCCGCTGCGGGCATCGAGGCCTTCACGCGCTTCGTCTATGCGCGCGCGAACCCGGCGGGCTGGCACACGGAGTGGTGGCTGCACGTGGCGGGCTGCCGTCGTCTGCTCATCGTGCGCCGGCACACGCTGACGCACGCCATCGAGTCGGCGCGCGATGCGCTCGACGCGCCCGCGGAGCCGGCGCCGTGAGCACCCCACGGCGCATCGGCCCGGGGCTGCTGGTCGATCCGGCGCGGCCGCTACCCTTCGAGTTCGACGGACGGACGCTGCATGGCCTCGGCGGCGACACGCTCGCCTCGGCGCTGCTGGCGAATGGCGTGCGGCTCATCGGCCGCAGTTTCAAGTACCACCGGCCGCGCGGAATCGTCAGCTGCGGTGCGGAGGAGACCTGCGCGCTGGTCGACGTGCTGACCCCACACGGGCGGCGCCCGAACCAGCTGGCGACGACACTGCCGCTCACGGCGCACCTGCGGGCACGCAGTCAGAACCGCTGGCCCTCGCTGCGCTGGGACTTGCTCTCGCTCAATGACCGCCTGAGCCGCTTCCTGCCCGCCGGCTTTTACTACAAGACCTTCATGGCGCCGGGCTGGGCCTGGGAGCGGATCTATGAGCCGCTGATCCGGCGTGCGGCCGGCCTCGGCCGCCTCGACCCACCGTACGCAGCGTCGCACGCCGCGACCGCGGAGAGCGTGCACGCGCACGCGGATGTGCTGGTGGTGGGCGCGGGTGCGGCCGGTCTCGCCGCCGCCTGGGCGCTCGGGCGCGCGGGGGCGCGGGTGGTGCTCGCCGAGCAGGACGTGCGCCTCGGCGGCGGAGCATTGCTCGAGCCCGAGGCGCGGCCCTGGTGCGATCGCCTGGCCGCGGACCTCGCGCACATGGGGCACGTGCGCTGCCTGACACGCACCGCCGTGCTGGGCGCCTATGGTCACGGGGTCTTCGCCGCGCGCGAGGCGCTCCCGGACGGCCCGGGGCCCAGTGAGCGGCTCTGGGTGCTGCGGGTGCGTCGCCTCGTGCTCGCCACCGGGGCCGTGGAGCGCTTGGTGGCCGTGGCGGGCAACGACCGGCCCGGGGTGATGCTGGCGGGCGCGGCCCTCGCCTACCTGCGCCGCTACGGGGTGGTGCCCGGACAGCGCCTCGCCTGGTTCCTCAACAATGATCAGGCCTACGCGGGCGCGATGGCCCTCAAGGAAGCAGGGGTCGACTGCTCGGTCATCGACGTGCGGCGCGAGTCTGCCGCGATGGACGCGGCCCGGACGTGCGGGGTGCCGGTCCATGCAGGGTCGCGGATCACGGGGATCCGGGGTGGACGCACGGTACGCGCGATCGAACTCGCGACGGCCAGCGGTACGCGCCGATCGCTGGCCGTGGACGGGGTGCTGCTCTCGGGCGGTCATTCGCCCGCGATCGGGCTCGCGACGCAGTTGGGGGCGAGACCCGTCTGGCATGAGGGCGCAGGCGCCTTTGTCGCCCCGCTCGATCCGGCGCAGGGGGCGAGCGTCGGGTCGGCGACTGGCTGTGAGGGGCTCGCGAGCTGTGCCCGCGAGGGGTTCGTGGCCGCGCGGCGCCTGGCGCCCGACCTGGGGCTCGCGGACGTCGCCGAGTTGCCCGGCGGTCTGCCCGCGGAAGGCACTCGCACCCCCGCCCAGGCGCTGTGGGAGGTGCCGGGCCGGGGCAAGGCCTTCGTGGATCTGCAGAACGACGTCACGACCGAGGACGTGCGGCTCGCCGCGCGCGAGGGCTACACCGACGTCGAGCACATGAAGCGTTACACCACGCACGGCATGGGTACCGATCAGGGGCGCATCGGCGGACTGCTCGGCAGCGCGGTGCTGGCGGCTGCGCGCGGGGTGGCGGTGGCAGAGGTCGGGGTACCGCAGGCGCGGCCTTACCTGCAGCCGACCGCCTTCGCGACCTTGGCCGGAGCTGAGGTCGGCGCTCATTACCGGCCGCGGCGGCGCCTGCCGCTGCAGGCGTGGCATCACGCCGCCGGCGCGACCTTCGTCAACACCGGGCTGTGGCAGCGACCGCTGGTGTACGGCGGCGCGGGCTGGGCTCCGGTGCTCGAGGAAGCGCGCGCGGTGCGCAACGGCGTGGGGCTCACCGACGTCTCGACCCTGGGCAAGATCGACGTACGCGGCGCCGACGCCGCGCGGTTCCTTGACTTCATCTACGCCAATGCGTTCTCGAGCCTACCGGTCGGCCGCGCGCGTTACGGCCTCATGCTGCGTGAGGACGGCATGCTGCTCGATGATGGCACCACCTCGAGGCTTGGCCCCGAGCACTTCGTGGTGACGACCACCACCGTCAACGCCGCCGCGGTGCTCGAGCACCTCGAGTTCCAGCTGCAGGCGCATTGTCCCGGCTGGGAGGTGCATCTCAGCGACGTCGGCGAGGACTGGGCGCAGTTCGCGCTCGCTGGCCCCCGGGCGCGCGCGGTGCTGGCGGCGCTGTTGCCCGAGACCGACGTAGGTCCCGAGGCCCTGCCGTTCATGGGCGTCACCACCTTCGGATTCCGGGACGCCCCGCTGCGGCTGTTCCGCATCTCCTTCTCCGGCGAGCTTGCGTACGAGCTCGCGATACCGGTCCGTCACGCGGAGTCCCTCTGGCTGGCGCTGCTGGCGGCCGGGGGGCCGCACGGCCTCCGGCCCTATGGGCTCGATGCCCTCAACACGCTGCGGATCGAAAAGGGGCACGTGACCAGCGCGGAGCTCAACGGCAACACCAGCGCCGAGGATCTGGGGATGGGTCGATTGCTCAAGCGCGAGGGCGATTTCGTGGGCGCCACCTTCGCACGCCGCAGCGCCGCGGCGGCGCCGCGGCTACAGCTGGTCGGAGTGCGACCCGAGGGCGCCGCGCGGCTGCGCAACGGCATGCACCTGGTGCGCGAGTCCGCCGCCGCGGACAGTCTCGGTTACATCACTTCCTCCACCCCGTGCACGGTGCAGGCCGGCTGGTTCGGACTGGCACTGCTGACCGACGGGCGCGCCTGCCGCGGCCAGCGGCTGCTCGGCGTCTCCCCCCTGCACGCGGAGCGCGTGCCCCTCGAGGTGGTATCGCCCCACTTCCACGATCCGGACAACCGACGTGTCCGCGTCTGACGCCGCGCCGCTCACCGTGGGATGCTGCGAGCTCGACGCGGCCGAGATCATCGCGCGCCCCGGGCGTCGCGAGGCCCTGCAGTCGCGTCACGCGGGACGGCTGCCGGCCCTGCAGCACGCGGCCGTCCTCGGCGCGCTGCTCGGGGTCAGCGTGCGGCCTGATCGCTGGCTGCTGCTCGGAGCGCCCGGGGCGCCTGCCCTCGCCGCCGCCCTCGCGCCCTCGGCCGCCGACGCGGTGGTGCTCGAGCGCGGCGCGGGGCTGCGGGGCCTGTGGGTCGCCGGCCCCGCGCATCGCGAGCTGCTCGCCCGCGGCTGCCGCCTCGATCTTGGGGGCGATGAGCTCGCCCCCAACCGCGCTGGGGCGACCCTGATCGCGCAGACGCCCGTCACGCTGCTCGCCCTGGCGCACGGTATGCTGCTGCTCGCGCCGGCCAGCCTCGCGCAGCACCTGCACGAGTGGCTGCTGCTGAGCGCCCGCGCGCTCGCACCCCTCACCGAGCGTGACGTACCCTTCCAGCAGCTGACCGGAGAGTCGAGCCGATGAAGAGTTCTGCGCGCGCCGTCGTGATCGGCGGTGGAGTGGTCGGTGCCAGCGTGCTGTATCACCTCGCCAAAATCGGCTGGCGCGACGTGGTCCTGCTCGAGAAGGCAGAGCTCACTTCCGGATCCACCTGGCACGCCGCAGGCGGGATGCACACCTTCAACGGCGAAGCCAATATCTCGCGCCTGCAGAAGTACACCATCGACCTTTACCGGGAGATCGAGGCGCTCTCTGGCCAGTCCTGCGGCCTGCACCCCAACGGTGGCCTGATGCTCGCCGCGAACCAGGGGGAGCTCGACAGCCTGCGTCTCATCTGCTCCCGCGCCCGTTATCTCGGCATGGAGACGCAGATGATCTCGGTCGCCGAGGCACGCGAGTTCAACCCGCTCATCGACCCGCAGTATTTCATCGGCGCCCTCTGGCGCGCAGACGGCGGGCACTGCGACCCCTCGGGTACCACGCAGGCTTACGCCAAGGCGGCGCGGCAGCTGGGTGCGGAGGTGGAGCGCTTCACGCGCGTGCAGGCGCTTGAGCCGCGCCGCGACGGCAGCTGGGACGTCCGCACCGACCGGGGCGAGATACACGCTGAGCACGTGGTCAACTGCGCCGGCCTGTGGGCCCGCGAGGTCGGCCACCTGGTCGGCATCGAGCTGCCGGTGCTCGCCATGGAGCACCACTACCTGATCACCGAGGATCTGCCGGAGCTGCGCGGCCGGGCCCGCGAGCTGGTCAACACCACCGACTACGCCGGTGAGATTTACGTGCGCCAGGAGCGCGGCGGCGTACTGATCGGCACTTACGAGCCGCACGGCCTGATCTGGTCCCCCGAGCGCACTCCCGATGACTTCTCGATGCAGCTGCTGCCGGAAGACACCGAGCGGCTCGCCCCCTATTTCGAGGTCGGGTTTCGTCACTTCCCCGCCCTCGGCCGGGTCGGCATCCGCAAGGCGGTAAACGGGCCCTTCACCTTCGCCCCCGATGGCAACCCGCTGGTCGGACCGGTGCGGGGCTTGCGCAACTATTGGGTGGCCTGCGCCGTCATGGCCGGATTCAGCCAGGGCGGGGGCATCGGCCTGGTGCTGTCGCGCTGGATGGCGGAGAACGATCCGGGGCAGGACATCCTGTCGATGGACGTGGCGCGCTTCGGCGCCTTCGCGACGCCGAAGTACAGCGCCCTCAAGGTGCCGGAGAACTACGCCCGGCGCTTCCGGCTCGCCTACCCCAACGAGGAGCTGCCCGCGGCGCGGCCACTGCGCCGTTCACCGCTCTACGAGCGCTTCGGCGCCCTGGGCGCGGTGATGGGCGCGAACTTCGGACTGGAGCATGCGCTCTGGTTCGCGCCCCCGGGGATGCGGCCCGAGGAGACGCCCACTTACCGCCGCTCGGAGGCCTTCCCGGTCGTGCGCGAGGAGTGCCGCGCGGTGCGGCGGAGTGTCGGGCTTTATGAGACGACCAACTACGGCAAGTACGAGGTCACCGGCCGTGGCGCGCGGGCCTGGCTCGACCGCGTGTTCGCCTGCCGCCTTCCGCGCCCGGGTCGCATTGCACTCGCCCCGATGCTCAATGCCGCGGGACGGATCGTGGGGGACCTCTCGATCGCCTGTCTGAACGAGGAGCGCTACCTCATCATCGGCTCGGGTTTCGCCGAGGAGTACCACCTGCGCTGGTTCTGGGCCGCCGAGCCGCCGCCGGATGTCGCGGTGCGCTCGGCCGCCTCGACCCTCGGCGGCCTGTCGATCGCCGGTCCGCGCGCCCGGGAGCTGCTGCAGCGCCTGGTGCGCATCGACCTGTCGGCCGAGGCATTCCGGCTGTTCCGGGTCACGGAGACCGCGGTGGGGCTGGTCCCCGCAGTTCTCAGCCGCGCCGGCTTCACCGGCGAGCTCGGCTATGAAGTCTGGACCACGCCCGATTACCTCCTCACGCTCTACGAGGAGGTGCTCGCGGCCGGCGCCGATCTCGGGCTCACCCATTTCGGCGGCCGGGCGCTGTCCTCGCTGCGGCTGGAGAAGGGCTACGGCTCCTTCAACAAGGACTTCCGCCCCGATTACACCGCCGCCGAGACCGGCCTCGACCGCTTCATCGACTTCGAGAAGGGCGAGTTCACGGGACGGGCCGCTGCACTCGCCGAGCGCGCCACCGGCGCGCGGCGCCGCTTCGTCGTCCTCGAGGTCGAGGACGCCGACGCGGAGGTGGTCGGCTACGAGTCGATCCTCAAGGAGGGTGCCGCGGTCGGCTACGTCACCTCAGGTGCCTACGGGCACTGCATCGACCGCAGCCTCGCGGCGGGCTATGTTCCGGCGGCGCTCGCGCGTGAGGGCGAGCACTTCGAGATCGACATCCTCGGAACGATGCGCCGCGCCACGGTGCGGCTCGAGCCGCTCTATGACCCGCGCGGCCTGCGGCTGCGCAGCTGACCGCGCCGCGTAGAGCGTTCGACCGGGGGCGTCTCGGGTGTCGCGCCGACACGGCCGGCACACCCCTGGGGCAGAGGCGCCGATATAGTCGAGACCCACCCCTGGAAGGTTTCACGTGCCATCGCTCAGGCTCGCGCTGCGCGTCGTCACACTGTCGCTGCTGGCAATGAGCAGTGCGGCCCCGGCGTGGGCGGGCGGCGGGCCACTCGGCATCGACACGCAGGTGGCCTACGACAACGGCGGCATCTGGAAGCGCTCCAAACAGAATTTTCTGGTCAACGGGCTCATCGGTGGCGTGCTGCTCGGTGCGCTGGCCGAGGGCGGGGAGGACCGGCTCGGGCGCACCTTCTGGCAGGGGGTGGATGCGGGAATCCTCAGCGGCGCTGCGGAGATCGGTCTCAAGTATGTGTTTGGGCGCGAGCGACCCTCGCAGACCAATGATCCGAACCGCTGGTTCACCCACGGACAGAGCTTCCCCAGCGGTGAGGTGACGACGGTAAGCTCACTCGTGACTCCGTTCGTCCTCGAGTATGGCCGCGATCATCCCGCGGTGTACGCCCTCGAGCTGCTGCCCGCGTACGATGCCATCGCGCGCGTCAAGACGCGCGGCCACTGGCGGTCCGATGTCATCGCCGGGTTCGCGCTCGGTACCGGCACCGCCTACCTGCTGCGGCGGCGCACCACCCCGTTTTTTCTGAGCCTCATGCCGCGCGGGGTCCAGGTCGGAGTGATCAAGCGCTTCTGAGCGCACGCCTGCTGGCCTAAGCCGCGGCGCAATTCTGGCCCTTATGTCCCCGGCTTGGTTCGTGCTAGGAATGCAGGACCCGTCCCCCTCCGGGAGAGTCCCATGAACGCCCGCGTCCGCCCCGCCGAGCTGCGTCCCGTCGTCGAAGCCGACCGGGCGCACGTGTGGCACCACATCACGCAACATAAGCCGTTCGAGACCCAGGACCCGCGCGTCTACGTGGAGGGGCGCGGCATGCGGCTGTGGGATGCCGCGGGCCTCGAGTACCTCGATGCGGTGTCCGGCGGCGTGTGGACGGTCAACGTCGGCTACGGCCGGCAGAGCATCGCCGATGCGGTGCGCGAGCAGCTGCTGAAGATGAATTATTTCTCCAACTCTGCCGGCTCGGTGCCGGGCGCGCGCTTCGCCGCACAGCTCATCGAGAAGATGCCGGGGCTGAGCCGCGTCTATTACGCGAACTCCGGCTCCGAGGCGAATGAGAAGGTCTTCAAGATCGTGCGCCAGATCGCGCACCGCCACCACCAGGGCCGCAAGTACAAGATCCTCTACCGCGAGCGCGACTACCACGGCACGACGATCGCGACGCTCTCAGCGAGCGGACAGCCGCAGCGCAGCCTGCAGTACGGGCCGCTCACGCCCGGCTTCGTCGAGGTGCCGCACTGTCTCGAGTATCACAGTCAGTACGGCCCCATCGCCCACTACGGCGAGCGAGCCGCCGATGCCATCGAGGACGTGATCCTGCGCGAGGGTCCGGATACGGTCGGCGCGCTGTGCCTCGAGCCGGTCACGGCCGGGGGCGGGGTCATCACGCCTCCCGCCGGCTACTGGGAGCGGGTACAGGAGATCTGCCGCCGCCACCGGGTCCTGCTGCACATCGACGAGGTGGTGTGCGGGGTCGGGCGCACCGGCAAGTGGTTCGGCTATCAGCACTACGGAATCCGTCCGGACTTCGTGACGATGGCCAAGGGCGTCGCCTCTGGGTATGCCGCGATCTCCTGCGTGGTGACGACCGAGGCGATCTTCGAGCTCTTCAAGGACGACCCGGGCGACCCGCTCGCCTATTTTCGCGATATCTCCACCTTCGGTGGTTGCGCCGCCGGGCCCGCGGCGGCACTCGAGAATATGCGCATCATCGAGGCCGAGGGGCTGCTCGAGAACACCAGCGCGATGGGCGCGCGGCTGATGGGCAACCTGCGCGAGCTGCAGGAGCGGCACGCGGTGATCGGGGATGTGCGGGGTATCGGGCTCTTCTGCGGCGCGGAGCTGGTGCAGGACCGCACCACCCGGCAGCCGGCCGAGGAGAAACGCGTGCAGGCGGTGGTGGCGGAGTGTCTGTCGCAGGGGGTGATCATCGGCGCCACCAATCGCTCCATCCCCGGCTTCAACAACACCCTGTGCCTGAGCCCGGCGCTGATCGCGACGGCGAGCGACATCGACCACATCACCGCGACCATCGACCGTGCGCTCGAGAAGGTATTCGGCGGGCGACACTGAGCACCTGACACCGACGGCCGGAGAAGCCAATGAAAATGACCACCGAAGAGGCGTTCATCAAGGTCCTGCAGCAGCACGGCATCGAGCACGCCTTCGGCATCATCGGCTCGGCGTTCATGCCCATCTCGGACCTCTTCCCGCGGGCGGGCATTCATTTCTGGGACGTCGCGCACGAGTCCAACGGCGGTCTGATCTGTGATGGCTTCACGCGCTCGACCGGCAAGATCGCCATGGCGATCGCGCAGAACGGCCCGGGCGTGACCGGTTTCGTCACGGCGATCAAGACCGCGTACTGGAACCACACGCCGCTGCTGCTGGTGACGCCCCAGGCCGCCAACCGCACGATCGGTCAGGGCGGGTTCCAGGAGCTGGAGCAGATGGCGTTGTTCCGTGACATCGTCGGCTATCAGGAAGAGGTGCGCGACCCGAGCCGGGTTCCTGAGGTGCTGAACCGCGTCATCGGCAAGGCCAAGCGTCTCTCGGCGCCGGCGCAGATCAACGTCCCGCGGGATTTCTGGACCCAGGTGATCGACGTGCCGCTGCCGACCCGCATCGAGTTCGAGCGGCCCGCGGGCGGCGAGAAGGCGATCGCCGAGGCGGCACGGCTGTTGTCGCGGGCGAAGTTCCCGGTGATCCTCGCCGGAGCCGGCGTGGTGCTCGGGGATGCGATCGGCGAGTGCGTCGCGCTCGCCGAACGGCTCGGTGCTGCGGTGTGCAACAACTACCAGCACAACGATTCCTTCCCCGGCGAGCACCCGCTGGCGGTCGGTCCGCTCGGCTACAACGGCTCGCGTGCGGCGATGGAGCTGATCGCGGCCGCGGACGTGGTGCTCGCCCTCGGCACACGTCTCAACCCCTTCTCGACCCTGCCCTGCTACGGACTGGACTACTGGCCAAAGTCCGCCGCGGTCATCCAGGTGGACATCAACCCCGACCGCATCGGGCTCACCAAACCGGTGGCGGTGCCGATCTGCGGCGACGCCAAACGGGTCGCGGCGCAGCTGCTCGCGCAGCTCGCGCCCGATGCGGGCGAGCGCTCGCGTGCGGAACGGCAGCGGCGCATCGAGGAGCGCAAGCGCGCCTGGGCCGATACGCTCGCGACGCTGGACCACGAAGAGGACGACCCCGGCACGGTGTGGAACGCGCAGTGCCGCACGCGCGAGCCGACGCACCTCTCGCCGCGGCAGGCGTGGCGGGCCATCATGGCCGGGCTGCCGCGCGAGGCCATCATCTCGAGCGACATCGGCAACAACTGCGCCATCGGCAATGCCTATCCCGTGTTTACGCACGGTCGCCAATATCTGGCGCCAGGGCTGTTCGGTCCGTGCGGCTACGGTTTCCCCGCCATCATCGGCGCCAAGATCGGCAATCCGGACACCCCGGTCGTGGGTTTTGCCGGTGACGGCGCCTTCGGCATCTCGATGAACGAGATGACCTCCATCGGTCGCGAGCCCTGGCCGGCGATCACCATGGTCATCTTTCGCAATTACCAGTGGGGCGCAGAGAAGCGCAACTCGATCCTCTGGTACGACAACAATTTCGTCGGCACCGAACTCGATCCCAACCTGAGCTACGCGCGGGTCGCCGAGGGGTGCGGCCATCGCGGTGTCACGGTGCGCACCCCCGCGGAGCTCACGCAGGCCCTGCGCGGGGCCTGTCGGGCCCAGGCCGACGGGGTCACCACCTTCATCGAGGTCATCCTCAACCAGGAGCTCGGCGAGCCCTTCCGCCGCGACGCCATGAAGAAGCCGGTCGCCGTCGCGGGCATCCGCCGGGAGGACATGCGTCCCCAGCCGCGGGCGTGAGCGCACCCGCGCCGTACGTCCTGGTCCTGAACGCGGGCTCGTCCTCGCTCAAGTTCGCGCTCTTCACAGGCCTCGCGCGTCGCCATCAGGGACAGGTCGAGGGCATCGGGACGCAGCCGCGCCTGCTGCTCGATGCGGGGGCCCCCGCCGCCCTGCCTCCCGACACACGGCACGACGGCGCACTGACCCGGATCCTGCAGGCCCTGGGGGAGCGCGGGATTCAGACCGCCGCGCTCAGCGCCTGCGGCCACCGCGTGGTCCACGGCGGGGCTCGCTTCATGGCGCCGCTGCTCCTCGATGCCGGGCGGCTCGCCGCGCTCGGGACGCTGCGCGAGCTCGCGCCGCTGCACAACGCCCCGGGGCTGGCGGTGATCGCGGCCATGCGGCGCGCGGCCCCGGCGCTGGCGCAGATCGCCTGCTTCGACACCGCCTTCCACGCGAGCGTGCCCGAGCTCGCGGCCCGCTACGCGCTCCCGGCTCCGCTGCACGAAGCGGGATATCGCCGCTTCGGCTTCCATGGTCTGAACTTCGAGCACGTCACCACGACGCTCGAGCAGCAGTTCGGCCCGGCGGCGACCGCCCGGCTGTTGATATTCCACCTCGGCAACGGCTGCAGCCTGTGCGCGGTCCGCGACGGGCGCAGCGTCGCGACCACCATGGGCTACTCCACGCTCGACGGGCTGGTGATGGGCACGCGCTGCGGCGCGCTCGATCCGGGGGTACTGCTGGCGCTGCAGCGGCAGGAGCGACTCTCCGTCGAGGCCCTGGAGCAGCTGCTCTACCGCGGCTCGGGCCTGCTCGGCGTCTCGGGTGTCAGCTCCGACATGCGCGAGCTCGAGCGCCGCGACGATGCGGCCTGCCGCTTCGCGATCGAGCATTTCTGCTACTGGGCGGCGCGCCACGCCGGCTCGCTCGTGGCCGCCCTGGAAGGCCTGGACGGCGTCGCCTTCACCGGCGGGATCGGTGCGCACAGCGCGCGCGTGCGTGCCGGTATCGCGCAGCGGCTGGGCTGGCTCGGACTCGAGCTCGATACGGACCGCAATGCCCGGCACGAGGCCCAGATCAGCACGCCGCGCTCGCGCTGCCGCGCGTGGGTAATCGCGGCCGACGAGGAGCGCGCCATCCTCCGGCACGTGCACGCGCTGCTCGACGCGCGGGAGTGATTCTCGGCGCGGGGCGGTACCGTTGCCCGCGTCCATCCGCTGCACCACCATAGCCCTCTTCCGCCGCCGCCGCGCAGAGTGGGTGATCAGGGTGGGCAAAGGTCGACGACGTACCCCGGTGTTGTGGCGGCAGCTGCTGCGCCTGCCGTCCGCGGCGGCGGGCGGGCTGCAGAGCCGGTTGCGCGCCCAGCTGCTCGAGGCCATCTGCGCTGGTCGCCTGCCCCCGGAGCGCGCGCTGCCCTCGAGCCGGGCACTCGCCGAGCAGCTCGGCATCGCCCGCAACACCGTGCTCAGCGTCTATCAGCAGCTCGCCGAGGACGGCTACCTGATTGCACAGCGCCGCTGCGGCTATTTTCCCAATCCCGGCGGACTGCGCGCGCGCGCCCCGACGCTAACCGCGGAACCCGCCCCCGTGGCCGCGCCGAACTGGAACGCGCACCTGAGGTCCCGCCCCTCGCGGCAGTCTCACATCGCCAAGGAGCCCGACTGGCCCCGCTATCCTTTCCCCTTCCTCTACGGCCAGGTCGATCCGGCGCTCTTTCCCCTTACCGAATGGCGGGCGAGCTGTCAGCAGGTGCTCTCAGCGAGCGAAGCGCTCGATTGGGCCCACGACCAGCTCAGCCGCGATGACCCGCTGCTGGTTGAGCAGATCCGCACCAAGGTGCTGCCGCTGCGCGGGATCTGGAGCGACGCCGGGGAGATCCTGGTCACAATCGGCGCCCAGCATGCCCTCTACCTGCTGGCGGACCTGCTGGTCGACTCGCACACCGAGGTAGGGCTCGAAAATCCAGGCTATCCGGATGCGCGACACATCTTCGGGCGGCGTACCGCTCGGCTGCGCCCGGTGGCGGTGGATGCGCAGGGGCTACCGGTGGGACCGGTCCTCGCGGGCTGCCGCCTGGTCTATACCACGCCGAGCCATCAGTCCCCGACGACGGTGACCATGCCCGTCGAGCGCCGCCTGCAACTGCTGCTTCAGGCGGCGGCGGAGGACTTCCTGGTCATCGAGGACGATTACGAGACCGAGGTCAGCTTTTCGGGGCTTCCCAACCCCGCCCTGAAGAGCCTCGATCGCGGCGGCCGGGTTATCTATGTGGGCAGCCTCTCCAAGTCACTCGCCCCCGGGCTGCGGCTCGGGTACATCGTCGCCCCGCCGGTCTTGATCGCCGAATTACGCCCCTTGCGGCGGCTCATGATCCGCCATCCGACGGCGTTCATTGAGCGCAGCTTCGCGCGGTTTCTGGCCCTCGGCTACTTCGACGCCTTCGGCCGACGGCTCGCAGATGCGTACCGGGCGCGCGCCGAGGCGCTGACCGCCGCCCTCGTCCGCGATCTGCCCGAGGTCAGCTACCCGCCGGTGACGGGTGGCTCCTCCGTCTGGGTCCAGGGCCCGCCCTGGTTGGAGGCTCGACGCCTCGCCGAGTCGGCGCGAACCCAGGGGGTGCTGATCGAGCCGGGCGATGTGCACTTCGCGCAGCCGGATCCACCGCGGAACTTCTTCCGTCTGGGATTCTCCTCCATCGCGGCATCGGCCATCCCGGAAGGCATCCGCCGCCTGGCGCCGCTCCTGCAGTCGCAGCGCCCGCGCCGCTAGGGGTTTCTCGCCGCCGGCACGGCGGGAGCGTGCGCCGGGCCCACGCCCCGGCGTACCCCGTAGCCTGCCAGCATGAGGAGCGCGCTGGCCACGCCGAACAGCAGGGGCAGCCGCTGCTCCGCAATGAAAGCCATGGCCGCCAGGATCGCCACCATCATCGCGATCGCAAGCAGTGTCAGAGCCGGATAGCCCCACATGCGCACCCGCAGCCGGGCCGGCGCCTCACGCTCGAGTCGCCTCCTCAGTCGCAGCTCCGCGAGCGCGATCAGCAGGTAGACGAAGAGCGCCACGGTGCCATAGGAGTCGACCAGGAACGCGAACACGTGCGCGGGCGAGACATAGTTCATGACCACGGCCGCGTAACCGAATGCGGTGCTGAGCAGGATGGCGCGCACCGGGACCCCGCGCCGGTTGAGATGCGACAGCCGTCGCGGCGCATCCCCGCGCGTGGCGAGCGCCATGATCATGCGTGAGGAGGCGAACAGGCCGCTGTTGAGGGCGGAGAGCACGGCGGTGAGGATGATGCCATTCATGATCTGCGCCGCCGCCGGGATATGCAGCACGCTCAGCGCCGCCACGTAGGGCTGTGCCATGCGTGCATCGGACCACGGCACCAGCGTCACCACCACCAGGATCGACCCGACATAGAACACGAGCACGCGCGAGACCACCGACTGCGTCGCGCGGGCTACGGCGCGCTCAGGCTCGGCCGACTCAGCCGCGGCGACGGTGACGATCTCGGAGCCGAAGTAAAAGCCGGTGGCAGCCACCGCCCCGGTCAGTACGGGGACCCATCCCTGCGGCACGAAGCCGCCATAGCGGGTGAGCGTCGCGAAACCCCCGGGGTGATGGGGCCACAGCCCGGCGATCACCACCGCACCGAGGCCGAGGAAGATAGCAATCGCCGCCACCTTGATGAGCGCGAACCAATACTCCGCCTCGCCCCAGGAGCGCACCGAGAGCAGGTTGATGACGGTGAAGAGGCTCATCAGCCCGAGGGTGAAGACCCAGGGGGCGACCCCTGGAAACCACCCCGTCAGGATGCGCGCGCCCGCCACCGCCTCGAGAGCCACCACGATGATCCAGAAATACCAGTACATCCAGCCGGTCATGAAACCGGCCAGCTCTCCGAGCGCAAGCCGGTTGTACTCGTAGAAGCCGCCGACCGCGGGATAGGCGGACGCCATCTCGCCGAGCATGCGCATGACCAGCACGACCAGGGTACCGGTGAGCGCAAAGGACAGGACCGCAGCGGGTCCGGTGGCCTGGATTACCACACCGCTGCCGACAAACAGGCCGGCACCGATCACCCCGCCCAAGGCGATCATGCGCATGTGGCGCACCTTGAGGGCGCGCCGCAGGCCGGTCGGCCCCAGCGCGACGTTCTCGGCGGCAGCGCTCATACCGCGGGCGGGCACATCACCGTATCCATTGCGCGAGTTTGGCTGGAAACGGCGGCAGCGCCTACCCCGCGGCCAACCCTCACTCGCCAACGTGTCTTCCACTCCCCAGAATGCTCACCCGACCGGAGGGCGCCATGGTGTGGCCGACCTGCATCGGCGATGCGCCCGCCGCGAGGGGCTTCCACACCACGCGGCTAAGTCAGTCATCCCATCGATTGGCAGGCCAACGACCGCCGGGGGCTGCTGTCGCGCAAGAGGTTACCGCTGCTCGGCACCGCGCCACCCGCGCCTGCGCGCAGGCGCCCGGTATGATGTAACCCGCAGACGGCGTTCCTATGCGAGCGGAGTGTAGGTGGAAGAAATAGCGATCGTTGGCGCAGGCGTCGCCGGACTTACGGCCGCGACCTACCTGGGAAGATTTCGTCGCGCCGTCGTCGTGTTCGACGGCGGCCCACCCCGGGCGCGCCTCATCCCCGAGAGTCACAATACGCCCGGTTTTCCCCAGGGTATCGGGGGAACCGAGCTCCTAGTGCGGCTCCGTGCCCAGGCGGAGCGTTACGGCGCGCGCATGGTGGCTGAGCGGGTGAACGCGCTGGGCCGCACCGAGTCGGGATTTATCGTGAGGTCCGCCTCCGCCTGGGTGCGCACGCCCTTCGTCATCCTGGCGAGTGGGATCCTCGATCGCGTGCCGGCCATCGCGGGCCTGGATGAGGCCATCGAGCGCGGGGTGGTGCGGCTGTGTCCAGTCTGCGACGCCTACGAGGCGATCGACAAGCGGATTGCAGTGCTGGCCGATGAGGCCGGCGCGCATCAGGTACGGTTTTTGCGCCGCTACTCAGCCCAGGTCACCTGGTTGCGTTTGCACGCTGAGGATCGCGTGTGTCGCGGGTCAGATGCCACGACCGTCGTGGAGATATCACCCGATCAGATCGAGTTACGGCGCAACGATATCCTCATCCGCCGGGCCGGCCAGGCGACCGACAGATTCGACTGCCTCTATCTGGCGCTCGGCTGTACTCCCCAGGCCCAGCTGGCCCGCGATCTGGGTGCCCAGGTCGACGAGGCCGGGCAGCTCATCGTGAGCGCGCATCAGGAGACATCCGTGCGCGGCGTGTTTGCCGCAGGCGACGTGGTGCGCGGTCTGAATCAGATCGCCGTAGCGTGTGGCGAGGCGGCTATCGCTGCCACCGCAATCCATAACCGCCTCGACGCGGGCGCGGCCTGATGCCCGATAGCGGCTCGGGCAAAATATGAAATACACCCTGCCCCGAGATCGTCAGCGCGTCCTTGAGCGGTGTCGCCATCGCAAGATGGCTCGTTCCGTCCAGGCGTACGTGCGGGGCAGCGTCGATCGCTTCTATGAATGGCTCGCTTCGAGCCGTGTGAAGCGGCCGGTGGGACCGCACATATGGATCTGCGGTGATTGCCACGTGGGGAATCTCGGGCCGTTGGCCGGCACCGCCGGCGAGGTCGAAATAGGCATTCGGGATTTTGACCAGTCCGTCATCGGCAACCCGGCACACGATCTGATACGTCTCGCGCTTTCCCTCGCGACCGCCGCGCGCGGGTCTGACCTGCCGGGGCTTATCACCGCACACATGATGGAAGCCATCATGGTGGGCTACCAGATGGGAGTCGAGCATCTGGGCAGGCGCCGGCCTGCGCTCGGAGAGGCCGGGCCGGTGCGCGTCGTATTACGCGAGGCGCTGAAGAGGAAATGGCGTGATCTGGCCAAAGACCGCATCTCAGATCCGAGCCCCGAAATCCCTCTGGGCAGGTGTTTTTGGCCCCTGCAGGCGCAGGAGCGTGCCGCGCTGCGCGAGCTGTTCGCCTCCAAGCCCGTACGCGAGCTGGTGACCTGTCTGCGCCAGGGCAAGCCAGACGACCGGGTCGAGATAGTCGATGCCGCCTACTGGCGAAAGGGCTGCAGCTCGCTCGGCCGCTTACGCTTCGCAGTGCTGGCACGCGTCGAAGATCAGGCAGAAGAGGTCCGCCACTGCCTGCTGGATATCAAGGAAGCGAGCCCGGCAGTGGCCCCGCACTCTGGCCGCGCAGGCATGCCGCGGAATCCGGCCAAACGGGTGATATTGGCAGCCCGCAATCTGTCCCCCACGCTTGGAGAGCGCTCCTTGGCTGCGACGATGTGTGGGCGACCGGTGTTCGTGCGGGAATTGCGGCCGCAGGACATGAAGGTTGAGCTGGGGAAGCTGCACCGGCACGAGGCGGTCGCCACCGCGCGCTATCTGAGCGAGGTGCTGGGTAAGGCGCATGGCCGACAGATGACCGCCGCCAACCGGCAGCGCTGGGTCCGTGAGCTCAGACGCAACCGCTCGCGGCGCCTCGACGTGCCTTCCTGGCTGTGGAGCACCGTCGTCGAGCTGTTGGGAATCCACGAGCTGGCCTATCTCGAGCATTGCCGCCGGTATGCGCTGCAGGAATCCGTCCGCAAACGTTAACCCCGTGCCGTCGGTGCTGGCGGCGACGCCTCAGGGTCCTACCCTTGGGTTAGCGCGGCGCCGGAGTCAGCAGGCAGTGGGCGTACCGCTCGATCTGTCCGAGCGCCTTAGGGCGCCGTGCCCGGTTCCTTGGCACGGACCAGCAGCTTGTTCGCCAAAGCGTCAGGTTGCTCATTGGCGGCCTGGCGACGGGTCTGCGCGTTACCTCCGCGTCGCGCGGCCCAGCGGTCATGCGCGCGGCTTAACAGCATCTGCGCCACGGCCGCCTTCGCGTCGGCCTCGGAAGTGCCGGCGGGGAATTCGAATACTTCCGTCCGATCGAAGGCGTTTCGTATCCGCACCGGCTCACCCGGCGGCTCGGCGGGAGCTTCGGGCGCGACCTCACTGACCCGCGCCACGGGCGGAGCGACCGGTGGTGTGGCGTGGGGAGGTTTCGAGGTGGGCCACATGAAAGCTACCGCGACCGCCAGGGCCGCTCCGGCGAGTGTCAGGTTGCCGGCAAGATCGATGCGCGCCGCACGCTGCACAGTGGGCTCATCTGTGATGGGAGGCAATGGCGCAGCATCGGCTGTCGCCGGAGACAATGGCGCATCGGCTGTCGGAGACAGTGGCGCATCGGCTGTCGCCGGAGACAATGGCGCAGCATCGTTGATTTCGGCGGACGCGTTTCTCGGTGGTGACTCGGCCGCCTCAGAAAGAGCGCGACTCTGCTCACTGGTCAACACCAGTTCGATCGTGTCCTCGTTCGACGGGTCCGGCGGTGCCGTGGTCGATCCTTCTGGTCCTGGGATCATTGCCACCTCAACTCAATACGTCGCGCGGGTCCGCGTGCTGCAGCTATCCCGCGTCGGATTTTATACGTCTGGAAGCACCGCCGCGGCTTACACGGTCACAGACAAGATGAGATGTTTTCGCGGTTGCATCTGTAGGCCCACTCCGACATCGCGCGCCCTTCGCCCGCTTCTGTTAAATGGCTGCTGAACGTCGTTGCTTAAGTTCAGCGTGCTACTCCTTAAGCCGCTTGAACTCTGAGTGCCTCGCTCCGTCTTAAGTCACACGGGTTAATCACACCTCGCCGTGTTCTAAATCCCGGCAGCCGCGCCACAGGGCTGCCCCGCCAGGGTGCGCAGAGCATCCGCGCGCAGGCAGGCAGAATGAGTAGGAAATGACGCGCCGAGCGCGAGTCGAGCATCCGCGACTCGGGAACTTGACGGCCGCGCCCTTAAACGTCTAGAGGCAGCCGCTTTTTCGGCCGCACCACCCGACCACGGCCTGCCCGTTTCGCCTCGTAGCATGCATGATCAGCTGCTGCCAGCCAGGCACCGTCGTCTCCCGCGACGTCGTGGGCGGTAACGACCCCCAGACTGGCTCCCACTGAATGACTGGCGCCCCCCCACGATACTGACAACGAGTGGATCGCTTCGAGAGTTTGAGCGGCGATGCTCGAAATTCTCTCGTCCGAGCAGTTCTCCAGAATGATGGCGAATTCGTCCCCTCCCAGGCGTGCTACGGTATCGGAACGCCTCACCAGCGCCTGCAAGACGCCTGCCACCGCACGCAGGACGGCGTCCCCGGCGGCATGCCCTGCAGTGTCGTTGACCGCTTTGAAACCATCCAGATCGATGGCGATGATCGCGGCGGGCCGTTCCAGGGCGCGGGCACGCTCTAAGGCCCGCCGGGCACGACGCTTGAACTCGAAGGGGTTGGCGAGCCCGGTCAACGCGTCCCGCGTCGCCCGCCGACTGAGCTCCTGCTCCTTGATGTACTCAGCACTGGCGTCACGCACGACGATGACACTACCGGTCACCTTGCCGTCTGAATCGAACACCGGCGACACTGAATCGACGACATGCACGACACTGCCGTCGGGTCGATGCAGCACGCACGGCCGTTCCCGGCGTGCGACTCGCCCCCAGGCAGTGGCTTCGGCGAGAAGATCGGGAGCTGGGCGGCTCGAGTCCGGTTGAGTCAGCACTGCGATCTCGTCGAAGCGACGATTACTGATGTCACGCAGCGTCTGACCGAGAAGTCGTTCGGCGGCCGCGTTCAAGTAGGTCACACGCTGCTCGGCATCGGTCGTAATGACGGCATCGGCGATGCTGCGCAGAGTTGTCTTGAGGCGCTCCTTCTCTTCGGCCAAGGCGCGTTGAGCCGCACGGCGTCGCTCGACACTCTCCAGCTGCGCGATGTAGTGCAGCGGCCGCCCTTCCTCGTCGAACACGAGAGACACCGCCGCACGCACCCAGACCCACGAACCATTCCGATGTTTGAATCTGCGTTCAATGTCGTACGAGTCGCATTCCCTCGCCTGCAATTTAAGCCGCTGCTCCCGTAGGATGGCCACATCCTCCGGATGCACCAGAGAGTCACCGGGGAGCGCGGCGAACTCTCGGTCCGAGTAGCCGAGCATGGCCTCGAGAGCGGCGTTGCTCTTCAGCCATACCCCGTCCAAACTGATGATCACCATGCCGATGGGCGAGCGGTCCAGAGACTCGCGGAAGCGTCGTTCGCTGAGCCGCAGATCCCGGCTGATCTTCCGTCTTTCGTCGGATCCTATCCCGACCGCAATGGCGGGCATCAAGGACGCCAGCAGGGGCCAGACGGGGAACGCCTGCAATGATCGAGCGGCCTGATAGCCCTCAAGCCCTGCGGGTCTGATTCCCGCAACCCACAGCAGCAATACCGACAAGGCGCATAGCAGACCCAGGACCGCAGTACCAAAGCCACCGAATCTGAAGGCCGTGATCAGTAGCGGCACCGCCATCACGGCATACGGGAAGCGGACGTAGCGGACTGCCAGATAGCAGGTCCCGATGCACATGAGGGCCGACAAAGCGTTGCGGAGCAGGAAACGCCGAGCCAGAAGCCGCTCCACTGCGGCTGCGTTGAAGAGAATGATGGGAGGACCAAAGAGGCAGGCGCCCAGTGCGTCCGACAGCCACCACTCGCGTATGGCGCGGGCTTGAGGAGCGCCAAACAGCTCATGGACCGCGTATCCGCCGGGCAGGGCAATGACAGCGGGAATCAGCAGTCCAAAAAACAGGGTCATGTGCGCCGCGTGGTTCACGGTGATATGAGGAATCGGGAACTGATTCCAGCAGTACCGATAGGCGCCAATCATCAGGCTTACTTCGGCCACATTGATCGCGGCCAATGTAAAGGCGGTGGACAGCGTATCTCGCGCGGTCATCACATCCGCAAGTGCGGATAAGAGCAGCACCCCGAGAAGCACGACCGGGAGCGAAAGCCAGCGAAAGCGAATGGCGAGTGCAGCGGCGATCGCGTTCGCGGGCCACAGCAGGGCGACCCCGCCGTGCTCCCGAGTGAGCAGGATCGCGAGTATTGCCGTGAGGAAGTACGCGACTGAGACAGCCGCCGCTGCGAGCCCTGCACGCGAGAATACCCGCCGCGCAATCCACCAGACAGATGAGGTCACGCTGGTTCCAATAGATGAACCGGCGGCGCGTCCTGTGACGTGCCGCACATCTTGCCGGGGATAGGCACGCGCATTGTAATAATCGAGTCCGGCCGGGGTCGCGAACTGCATCGCACACGTGCACTTAAGCTCCCCCCCTCGCGGCTACGGCACCGTCACTTGGCTCAATACCCGGTCGTTCGTGGGTACGAGCTGACCTTCGCGTCACACTGGGTGTCCTGCGGGTCCAGCTGCTCTGGGTAGGACCGACCCTACTGCCGTGGCACCTCAGCCCCAGAGGTCGGGCTGCGGGGACTGCCTAGCGCGGCCCGACGCGGGTCGGCTGTACGGCGACCGCATTTCGGGTCGGGATTTGGATCTCCATCATCGGGCCGCCCGGGCCTCGTTGACAGTCTCATCAGGCGCACGATTGCCCCTGGCCCGATCAAGTCCCGGTAGGTCAGCACTCACCAGCTGCGCTGCCTGATCGGTGCAAAGCACCGTGCAAAACTCTCCACTCATGTTTGCCACCGCCAGCGCGTGGACCGTTTCCGGATCGTAATCCTGTCCGTCCGGTCCGATCCGGTTGGTGGTAGCACAGGCATCCTCGACGAGGTAGGTATCAAAGCCCATGTTGCCGGCCTGCCGGACCGTGGTCTCAACACACATGTTGGTGAAAAATCCCGCCACCACCAGCCTGGAGATACTTCGTCGTCGCAGATTGATCTCAAGGTTCGTACCGATGAAACCCCCATTGACGTCTTTGACGATCACACATTCACCGGTGCGCGGCTCCAGCCCCTCGATGAATGATCCCGAGTGAAGGGCAAGTTTTAACGGTGACTTCGCCTCGCGCGAATCGTGCTGGGTAAAGAACACCGGCAGCTTGTACTTGCGCCAACTGTCGAGCAATCGACGGATGGATGCTTCGGCCTGAGGATTGTTGCGGCGCCCTGCGGCCCCACCCCAGTGTGTGAGCTCATTGACACCTCGCTGTGCATCGACTACCAGAAGCGCAGTGTCTGACTGAAATCGGTTAACCACGTGTGCTCGTCACTTTCACGACAGACAGTTTCGGCGGGCATTATGCACCCGCGACGCTTCTGAGGCGTGCGCTGTCAGCGAGGTGCCGCGGCCTTGGGCCGCGGCAAACGCCAAGACCGGACACCGTCCGCGACGCGGGTGGATACGCGCTGTCTTGCCGGCATACGCCGAGCCCCTAAAATGCGTCTTCCTCGCTCACTCGTTCATCGGCTTGCCTCACTCAAATGTACAGTCGCGAAAACGTAATCGAATTGCTCGGGACCGCAAAGCCGGGCCACACGCTGCCGCAGCCTTTCTACAACGATCCCGCAATCTATGCGTTTGAGATGTGGGCGGTCCTGCCGCGGAGTTGGTTACTGCTTGGATTTGAGTGCGAACTCGGGCCACCGGGATCGTTTCTGTCATTGACCGTCGGACCCCATCCATTGCTGCTGGTCCGCGGTCGAGATCAAGTTATCCGGGGGTTCCACAATACGTGCCGCCATCGGGGCGCCCAGATCTGCCCCCCGGGGATCGGTAAGCTCTCCCGGATCGTCTGTCCTTATCACCGCTGGACCTACGACTTGGACGGGCGGCTGGTCGGCGCGGCGCGCATGCCCGAGAACTTCAATCTGCGCGGCCATGAGCTGAGTCCGATCCGGATTGAACTGCTCGAGGGCTGCATTTACGGGGCGTTAAGCGCCCCGGCGCCGGATTTTGCCCCGTTTCGCGCCGCGGCCGCGCCCTATCTGCGCCCTTACAGGCTGGGAGGTGCCAAGGTGGCATTCGAGAGCACCATCACGGAGAAGGCGAACTGGAAGCTCGTGATGGAGAATGCTCGCGAGTGTTACCACTGCTCAACATCGCATCCGGAGCTCAAGGTCGCGTTCCCCGTCATGTTCAGCGGGGGCCTTAGAGTTACCGATGGCTCGCGCAACGCCGAGTATGTTGAGGGGATGCGGAAACTCGGACTTGCCGTCGGACCTGAGGCAGGTGCGTGGTGGCACGTCGGCCGCTACCCCCTGAACCCGGGCGTGCATACCGTCTCTGTCGACGGTCACGCTGTCGTTCGCTCGCCCCTCCTCCGGGCTAGCGCCCCCATTGGCGGGCTGAGATGGGCCACCGAGCCGAATTCCTTCTGTCACGCCTTTGGTGACTATGCCTTCATGTTTGCCGCCATACCCGTGGGGCCGCAGGAGACCCGGGTAATATCCAAGTGGCTGGTGTCCTCGGACGCACAGCAAGGCGTCGATTACACGATCGAGGAGCTTACGGCTGTGTGGACCAGCACCAACCTACAGGATCGCGACCTGGCCGAAAACAACCAGCGCGGAGTCAACGGGCTTGGTTATCGACCCGGGCCTTACGCCCAGGGTGCCGAAGAACTCGTGATTCGCTTCAACGATTGGTATCGCGCCGCCGCAATCGAGGGCCTGTAATCCCTGAGCCCTTGTACCTTTCTAACCCTGGGAAGAAATCTCAGTGCGAGACCGCAAGGGCACGTGTGCCGATCGTCGGTCGACCTGTCAACGACCGGGTGCGTGTCCCGGATGGTGCGGGCGGGCGGCGTGATAATTACGCCTTACGGCGTCCGCGATAAAGCGCTAATCCCTCTCTTTGGCTAGCACCTCCTGCAGCTCGTCCGCGTCCCCTGGCTTGACTAGATGCTTGTTGAACCCGGCTGCCAGTGCTTTTTCACGGTCAGCCGCCTGGCCGTAGCCGGTCATGGCCACCAAGTACAGGTCGTGCCACTTGGCGCGCAAACGGCGTGCAACTTCGTATCCATCCATGCCTGGAAGGCCGATATCCACCAGTACGCGCTCGGGGTGAAACCGATCGGCGAGCTCGAGCGCACTCGGGCCATTGCGCGCCACCACCACCTCATGGCCCCAGGAACGGGCAAGCAGCGCCATCGAATCGGCCACGTCCGGGTTGTCGTCGACGATCAGTACGCGGCTTGAGGTCCCGCCAAGAGATGGCTCTGGACGCTGTATCGTCGCGCGCGTGCCCGCCCTTGGCGCAACTACCGGCAAACGCACGATGAATTCCGCGCCGTGTCCGAGTCCCTCGCTGCGCGCTTCTATACCGCCTCCATGCAGCTCAAGCACGCGGCGCACGAGGGTAAGTCCGATGCCAAGGCCTCCCGCGGAACGGTCCAGGGAGCTGTCGATCTGCGTGAACAGGTCAAAGATGCTTTCGAGACGGTCGGGCGCGATACCGATGCCATTGTCCCGCACGGCCAGTATTGCCTGCCCGCCCTCCTCCGACAGCCTGACATCAATGCGGCCCCGCGAGCCGGTGTATTTGGCCGCGTTTTCGAGGAGATTCGAGATCACTTGCTCGAGCCGCACCCCATCACCGAACACACACACCACGGTGTCCGGTACGACCATCGAGAAGTGGTGCTGCCGCTCTTCCAGCCGCGGCCGACAGGCTTCGACGGCGTTCCTGACGACATCGACCAGATCGACGTTGGCCCGTTTGAGCTCAATATGCCCGTGGCTGATGCGCGCGAGATCCAACAGTTCGTCCACCAGGCGAATCAGGCGCTTCGTCTGACGGTCGATGAGATCGTAGAGTTTGGACGGATCGTCCTTTCCCGCTCCCCGGCGCAGCAAGACCATGGCGTGAGTGATGGGGGTCAAGGGGTTTCTGAGCTCGTGGGCGAGCATCGCGAGGAATTCGTCCTTGCGTTGATTAGCCTCCCGCAGCTGAGCAGCGGTCGCCTTGCGTTCGGTCACGTCCTCAACTGCCAGCAAGATCAGCTCGGCGCGATCCCTGTCCCCCACGATCCTGCGCGCATTGAGGCGCAGAGTGCGTGGGGCACTCCCCGGGGCCAGCGTGTAACTCAGATCGTAGTTGTTGAGCGCGATGTTATTGCGCACCACGGCCTGTACCTGGTCAATGAGCTCGGGCGAATTCCACTGCGTCTCGCCTATCTCTCCGAGCAACCGCCCCTCGATGTCTTCACGGCGCGCTCTGAAATCAACGTAAAACGCGTGGTTCGCGCGCAGGATCCGCAAATCCCCGTCGAGCACGATCAATGGCTCGCGCACGGTCTCGACGATGGCCTCGGCGTAGGCCCTCGCCCGCTCGGAGATTGTCCGCGCCGTCTGGACATCGTCATTGAGCACAGAGAGTTCGCGATTGCGTTCACGCAGCTCATCATTGGTCGTGGTGAGCTCTTCGTTGGCCGACTGCAGCTCTTCTTTCGCGGTTTCCAACTCCTCATTCGTGCTCTGAAACTCCTCGTTCGCCGAAAGCACCTCCTCATGCGCCGACTTGAGTTCCTCTTTGGTCGCTTCGTGCTCCTCAGCCATCGCCTGCATGTACTCCCGAGTCGCGAGAAGTTCGCGCTCGAGCTGCGCCAGCCGCCGGTCCTTCTCGGACTCTGGCAGGGCGGCCGCGGAGGACACTGCCGCACGCCGTCCGCTGGGACGCCGGGACGCATCCTCAATGACAATCAGGTAATTGGGCTCCAAGGTAGCGATCTTGAGCGGGATGACCTGCAGCGTAATGTCGGTCAGATCATCGACACGCAGCCCTTCCCGCCGCACCCGCGACCCAGTCTCGCGTGCCTCCGCGACCGCCGGCGAGAGTTCAATCAGCAATTCCGGCCGCGAGACCCGGTTCAAGTTCAGACTGGGGGCACCGCTCGCGAACTCAAGGTAACGTCCCGTTTCGCCGCGAATCTGCAGGATGTTGAGCGCCCCATCCACCAAAAGGCTGGCGGGCGCGTACTCTGAAAGCAGCAGGCGGTCGGCGGCCCGCTGAGCAGACTCGGTGACCACCGGGTTGTTGTCGGCGTCGGAGCTCTGCTTCTCCGTGCGGCCATTCGCGAGATCCTCGGATCTCCCCAGCTCCAATGCGGCTGTGAGTGTTGCCTTGCGGGTATAAAAGCGATTGGATTTATCGACCAGATCGAACAGCTCCGAGGCGGCTCCGACACTTTCCGAAGGCCCTAGCATGAGGAGCCCGCTCGGCCGCAGCGCATAATGGAAGACGTGCATGACACGACGCTGGATGCTGGCGCCGAGGTAGATGAGTAGGTTGCGGCAGCTGATCAGATCCAGCTTGGAAAAGGGCGGATCGCGGGTCACATCCTGACGCGAGAAGATGCACAGGTCGCGCAGTCGTCTGGCGATGCGGTAGTGGGAATCTTCCTTGGTGAAGAAGCGCTCCAGGCGCTCCGGGGACACCTCTTCGACGATGGTATTGAGATAAAGTCCCGCACGCGCTTTCTCGATGGCCCCCTCGCTCAGATCGCTACCGAAGATCTGAATTCGAAACTGGTTTAGCCGATCGCCTAAATACTCCGTGAGCACAATAGCGATCGAGTACACCTCTTCCCCGGTGGCACAGCCGGGCACCCAAACGCGGAGCGGCTCCCTTGCTGAGCGGCCCTCGCAAAGGCGGGGGAAAATCTCCGAGCGAAGCGCATCGAAGGTCTGCGGGTCTCGAAAAAAGTGCGTGACCCGAATCAGAAAGTCCTGATACAAGGCGGCCACTTCCGCAGCGTCCCCTTCCAGAACTCCGAGATATTCGCGCAGCGCGTCCACCTTGCGGACCGCCATGCGTCTGGCGAGACGGCGACGGATCGTGCTGCGCTTGTAGTGCGAGAAATCGACCCCGTGGGCGGCTCGCAAGCGACGGAATATGCGCCCCAGCGTTTCTTCATCCAGGCCCACCCGTACTTCTTCGGGCAGTTGGTGCGGCGGCCCGCGCAGATAGGCATGCGACCGCAGCCTCCCGAGTTCCCGCGCGATTTCCTTCGGTCGTAACACAAAATCTACGCATCCCGTGTCTATCGCGTTCTTCGGCATGCTCGGGAAACGCGCCGACGTGGGCTCTTGCGCGAACGTGATCCCACCCTGCTGCTTGATCGATTGGACGCCGAGGGCACCGTCGGCGTCGCCCCCTGAAAGCACGATCCCAATGGCCGTGTCCGCTCGCGCCTCCGCCAACGAAATGAATAGGATGTCCGCTGGGTGATGCGGTCGCTCGCGGTCACGTTCCCGAAGATGTAGCACATCCTCGTTGATCGTAAGGCTAGTGTTGGGAGGAATGACGTAGACATGGTCGGGGCAAACCTGCATGCCATCCGTGATGGTTTGCACGCTCATCTGCGTCTTCCTGCCCAGGAGCTCAGAGAGGAAACTCTCATGCTCCGCCGACAGGTGCTGCACCACGATGAAGGCCATATCCGGACGGGACGGCACCGTCTCCAGAAGCTCAGACAGAGATTCAAGCCCTCCGGCCGACGATCCGATGGCTACGATCGGGAATGTCACATCAGCCTTACAGTGCAGTCACTCATTCTTATATTGGCGCAGGCCGCCTGCCTCACCGTAAAGGACTAAGGTTTGGAGCGAAACGCCTCATCGAGCGCCAGCTGGCGGACACGATGCATGAGGCTTCTGACCTCTTGAGCGCGGTGACTGCGCTCGTCCGTCGTTTCCTTGCTCTGCTCCGCCATTGGTCCCTGTACCTCCTGCATGAGCACGTAGTGCTCTTCGAGTTGCGCAAGCGCGGACCACAGCGTGGACTCGACTGCCGAGAGGCCGTGCGAGGCGAGAGCGGCCTCGGAAAAAGCATGACCAGTGTGGCAACGAAAGCGCCTGATCGGCCCCTCCTTGATCAGGACCATCGATCCGTGGCATTCGGGACAGGTGAAGAACGACGGCGCGCCCAAATCACGGACTCCCTGTTCGAGGGCGTTGTCTTCGAGCGCAATTCCAACCTCAGTTTTCAGCCTTTCATCTGCCATAGCATCACTCCCCTCAGGCGGTAGCTGCTCCTGGGTCAATGTCTTTAGGCGGGTCGGCATTTCATCTAGGCGCCAGATGCCGTCCACCTCCACATGATCGAGAGCACTGCGGGGCATCGAAGGATAGGCTGCTTCATCGGGAGACTGGACGATCGCCACACCACCGCGATCTTTGACAGACCAAAGACCTGCGGTCCCGTCGTCCAGTTGGCCGGTCAGGACGATACCGATCACGCGCCTACCGGCGGCAAATGCCGCGGAGCGGAAAAGGGCGTCTACGGAAGGTCGGGCATGACTTTCTTTGGGTCCGCGAGACAACCGCACCCGATCGCGGTCTAACAAGAGATGATGGTCGGGAACCGCGAGGTAAAGGGTGCCTGACTTGATCCGATCGCCATCGGTAGCCGTTCGTATATCGAACAACGGGTTTCTGAGGATCTCCAGCAGGGGATTCCGGCCGGTAGACCACATGTGCATCACGATGAACACTGCCGCGTCCATCTTCGGGAGCTGTACTACCAGTTGCGGCAAGGCCTCAACGCCCCCTAGCGAGCATCCAATCACAATGATGTCGCGATGCACTGCCTAAACGTCCTTTAACCGTTGGGACGGGGGTTTCGGTGCGAGATCCACGGGGCTTGTGCGTCACCATGCAAACGGAGCCCAAACCGTTGCGGGTGTACCCAAGCGCCACTCGGAGCTGGTTCAAGGTAGCACTGAAGAAGGCCAGGTTCACCATCTGTTGCCCGCCTCACGCTCAAGCCGCAGGTGTCGCTCCGCGCCATGAAATCCGAGGGGCGCCGGTATGCGTCCCTCGGAGAGTCATCTCAACGGTGTGCCGGATCGCTATCTGAAGCCAAGCTTCTTCGAATCCCTCGGAGGCAGCGCGTCCTTCTCGACATCCACTTCGGTGTGACGCGCTGTTTCCCTTGATCACCACCCGCTGGATCTGCACGTCCTCGCGGGCCAGGTGCTCACGCACCGGCTGCTCGTTCTCCTGCACTACGGTGCGCACACGGACACGCCCGGTTTCCACCGCGGGCTTCCGAATGGACAACCGCTCCTCTGCAAGCGGCAGACTCACCTCAGGCGTTGTCTCTCCCGTTCGCGCCGCGTCAGGACGCGCTTGCGGCTTGGCTTCGTCTGTGGGCACGCGCGCATCTAGACAAAGACGCCTGCGAATCGTAAGCATCAGCGGATATTTTGGATGGTCGGATGGAACCTACCTCCGAGGGAATGGCTAACTTCGCAGCTTCTCAAGCAAGAGCCTCAGGTCAAGATTGACTCAGGCGGGGTGCATTCAGGATCTCGCGAAACCGCACTCGCCACTTGCGCGATTGGAGGATTGCGCGCAGCAGCGCCGAAAACCAGAGCGTGATCTACATGGGTCGACCGTGGCGACGTCAGACGGACCCGGTGACGACGTGTACGCGGAGCGTCTGCTTTCGAGGCGCAGACACCGGTGCACGGGAGAACGCCACGTGAGCGGCGAGCTAGATTCAGGAAAAGGCTAGGGTCGGAATCGAACCGGCGTAGACGGCTTTGCAGGCCGCTGCATGACCACTCTGCCACCTAGCCACGTGGGCGCGAACGCGAGCCGAGGATCCGGCGACGGGATGCGGTGAGACTCGCAACCCGTTTAACGCTAGAGTGAAAGCGTAACAAAAAGACCCAGGGGCGTCTCGGACTTCGCCGGAGAGCACGACAGGTCTGTCCAACACAGGGGAGACGGGGCATGTCTGCACGCGCTGCGGGCACTTTTCTCGACAAGTCACGGATCATCGCAAAGCCTGGGTTCGATCGGTGGCTCGTCCCGCCAGCCGCGCTCGCGATCCATCTGTGCATTGGCATGGCCTATGGCTTCTCGGTCTTCTGGCTGCCGCTCTCGAGGGCCGTCGGCATTACCAAGCCGGTGCCGTGCGCTGCCGGGGCCCGATTATTCTTCGACTACCTGACGAGTATTCACTGCGACTGGAAGGTCGCGCAGCTGCAGACGTGGATGTTCGGCTTGTTCTTCGTGTTCCTTGGCTCGT
>JAFAPI010000016.1 GCA_019247195.1 Gammaproteobacteria bacterium | reverse complement strand
GAGCTGGGCGGCCGGCACCCCTTCCTCGAGGTGGTGCCGGTGGCTGCCCTCACCGGCGACAACGTAGCGGCACTGCGCAGCGCCATCGCGACGCACCTGCCATCCTCGCCACCGCTCTTCCCGGACGGCGAGCTCACCGACCGCTCGCTGGCCTTTCGTATCGGCGAGATGATCCGCGAGAAACTCACCCTGGAGCTCAATCAGGAGGTGCCGTACGGCGTCGCGGTCGAGGTGGAGCGTCTCAGCGAGGAATCGGATGGGCAGCTGACGGTGGAGGCCGCGATCTGGGTGGACCGGGCAGGGCAGAAGCCGATCGTCATCGGCGCGCGTGGCGAGTGGCTGAAGCGTGTCGGCCGCTCGGCACGGCTGGCCCTGAACGAGCTGCTGGGCCGGCGCCTGCACCTGAACCTGTGGGTCAAAGTGCGCGAGAATTGGGCCGACAATGCCCGGGCACTGAAGGAGCTGGGTCTGGAATGAGCCGCAGTTCGCGCCGCACCGACCTCGCCACGGGATACGTGCTGCACCACCGTCCCTACCGGGATACGAGCCGCATCCTGGAGGTGTTCACCCGCGAGCACGGCCGCCTGACGCTCTTTGCCCGCGCCGTGCGCGGCCCGGCCGCGCGCCTCGCCCCCGTGCTCCAGCCCTTCCAGCCGCTGCTGCTCTCCTGGAGAGGGCGGGGCGAGGCGGCACAGCTCACCGGCGCGGAGCGGGCCGCGGCCGCCGCGGCACTGCCGACAGCGGCGGTGCTCTCGGCCTTCTACCTCAACGAGCTGCTCTTGAAGCTGACCACGCGGCACGACCCGCAGCCCGAGCTCTACGATCACTATCACGCCACGCTCGAAGTGCTGCGCGGCGGGGCGCCCCTCGCCGCCGCGCTGCGCCTCTTTGAGAAGCGCCTGCTGGAGGGCCTCGGCTACGGGCTCGACCTCAAGAGCGAGGCACCCTCCGGGCGGCGTATCGAGGCGGCGGGCTGGTACGTCTTTCGTCCCGGGGAGGGGCTGGTGGGCGTGTCCGCCGAGCGCGAGGGCGCACTGTGCGGCGCCTCGCTTCTCGCCCTCGCCGCCGAGCGACTCGAGGAGCCCCGGCCGCTCGAGGACGCACGACGGCTGCTCGGTGCAGCCATCGCCGCCTGCCTGGAGGGGCGGCCCCTCAGCACGCGCGCGGTCGCCCGCGCGGTGCGGCGCGAGGCCGCGCCATGAACGCGACGACGCTCGCCCTTGGCGTGAACATCGACCACGTCGCGACGCTGCGGCAGGCGCGCCGCGGCACGCATCCTGATCCGCTCGCCGCGGCCCTGCTCGCCGAAGAGGCCGGCGCGGACAGCATCACGCTGCACCTGCGCGAGGACCGCCGCCATATCCAGGACGCCGACGTGCTCACCCTGCGCACACGCTTGCGTACGCACATGAACCTCGAGATGGCCGTCACCGGGGAGATGCTGGCCCTGGCCTGCCGGGTTCGGCCCGCGGACTGCTGCCTGGTGCCCGAGCGACGCGCGGAGCTGACCACCGAGGGCGGACTGGACGTGCACGCACAGGAAGAGCGGGTGCGGGCGGCGGTGGCCCAGCTCACCGCTGCAGGCATCCGCGTCGCGCTGTTCATCGATCCGGACGGACGCCAGCTCGAGGCGGCCGCGCGGGTGCGCGCGCCGGTCGTCGAGCTGCACACCGGGGCCTATGCCCACGCCCGCGGGCCGCGGCGCGGCGCCGAGCTCGAGCGGCTGCGCGGTGCCGCGCAGCACGCCGCCTCACTGGGCCTGACGGTGCACGCCGGGCACGGACTGGACTACGAGAACGTCCAGCCGGTGGCCGCGCTGCCGGAAGTACGCGAGCTCAACATCGGCCACGCACTCATCGGCCACGCGCTGTTCGTCGGCCTCGCCGCCGCCACGCGGGAGATGAAGGCGTTGATGCGCGCGGCGCGCTCATGATCTACGGCATCGGCGTCGACGTGCTCGAGCGCGAGCGCATCGCGCGCACCCTCGGGCGCTTCGGCAGCCGCTTCATCGAGCATCTGCTGATGCCGGCCGAGCAGGCGCAGCTGCAGCGAACCCAGCGCCGCGAGCGCTTCCTCGCCATGCGCTTCGCCGCCAAGGAGGCCATCGTCAAGGCCATGGGCACGGGCTTCGCGCACGGGGTATGGATCCGCGACGTGGGGGTGGTGCAGAACGCCTGGGGCAAACCCGAGGTGATCTTCTCCGCGCGCGGCGAGCAGGTGCGGCAGCAGCTCGGAGTGGGGGAGGCCCACGTCACGCTCAGCGATGAGGGTGCCCTGGTGGTGGCGGTCGCGGTGCTGATGCGCGCGGCATGAATACCCTGGTGTTCGACATCGAGACGATTCCCGACGTCGAGCTCGGCCGGCGCCTGCATGACCTCGACGGCCTGCCTGATGCGCAGGTCGCCAAGGCGATGTTCGCGCTGCGGCGCCAGCGCACCGGCGGCGAGTTCCTGCCGTGCGAGCAGCAGCGCATCGTGGCCATCTCCTGCGCGCTTCGCAGCGGCGATGCGCTGACCCTGTGGAGCCTGGGCGATGAGCGCAGCAGCGAGGCGGAGCTGGTGCAGCGTTTCTTTGATGGCATCGAGAAGTATTCGCCGGACCTGGTCTCCTGGAACGGCTCGGGGTTCGACGTGCCGGTGCTCACCTACCGGGCATTGCGTGCCGGTGTGCACGCGCCCCGCTTCTGGGAGACGGGCGAGGACGACGTCGGGTTCCGTCACAACAACTATCTGAGCCGCTATCACTGGCGCCATACGGATCTGATGGACGTGCTGTCCGCCTTCCAGACCCGCCGCGCGACCTCCCTCAGCACCATGGCGCATCTGCTCGGCCTGCCCGGCAAGCTCGGCTTCCACGGCGGACAGGTATGGGAAGCGTGGCTGGCCGGCAACCTGCCCGGTATCCGCCGTTACTGCGAGACGGACGTGCTCAATACCTGGCTCATCTGGCTGCGCTTCGCGCTGCTGCGGGGCGTCCTCGGGCGCGAGGAGCACGCGCGCGAGGTGGAGCGGGTGCGCGAGCTGCTGCGCGCTTCGCCCGAGCCGCACCTGCAGGAGTTCTTGCGCGCCTGGGACGCGGCGCAGTGAGCTCGGCATCCCGCGCGGTGGCTGCGCCCGAGAGCGGGCGGGTCAGCGGCCTGACCCAGGAAGGCGAGGGGGTGGTGCACGGGGGCAAGACCGCCTTCGTGCGCGGGGCCCTGCCGGGGGAGTGGGTGCACTTCCGGCGCCGGCGGCGCCGCCGTCAGCACGATGAGGGCGAGCTGCTCGAGGTCCTGGAGGCCTCCCCCGCCAGGATTACCCCGCGCTGCGCGCACTTTGGCGTATGCGGCGGCTGCGCCCTGCAGCACCTGGATCCGGCGGCCCAGCTCCTCGCCAAGGAGGCGGCGCTGCGTGACAGCCTGCAGCGGGTCGGCGGGGTCGCCCCCGCGCGCTGGCTGACCCCGATCACCAGTGCGCCGTTCGGTTACCGGCGCCGCGCCCGCCTCGGGGCGCGCTATGTCCACAAGAAGGGCTGCGTGGTGGTGGGCTTTCGTGAGCGCGCCGCCCCGTACGTGGCGCAGCTCAGCCGCTGCGAGGTGCTCGCGCCGCCGGTGGATGCACTCCTTGCGCCACTCGCCGAGCTCATCGGGGCGCTGTCGATCCGTGAGCACGTGCCGCAGATCGAAGTGGCGGCGGGCGACAACGCGATCGCACTCACCCTGCGGGTGCTGCGCCCCCCGAGCGGGGAGGACCGCGAGCGCCTGCAGGGCTTTGCGGCCGCGCATGGGGTACAGGTGCTGCTGCAGGCGGGCGGGCCGGGCACGCTCGAGCCGCTGGCGCCGCACGCCGAACCGCTGCGCTATGCGCTGCCGCAGTTCGATCTCACGTTCGAGTTCCTGCCGACCGATTTCGTGCAGGTCAACGCCGCGGTGAACGCCGCGCTGGTCACGCGCGCTCTCGAGCTGCTCGCACCCGGCCCCGAGGCGCGCGTGCTGGACCTCTTCTGCGGCATGGGCAATTTCACGCTGCCGCTCGCGCGGCGGGCCGGCTGGGTGCGCGGCATCGAGGGCGATGCCGGACTCATCGCGCGCGCAGGCGAGAACGCGCGGCGCAACGGGCTGCACAACGTCGAGTTCGTGACGGCCGATCTGGCCGCGCCAGAGTGGCCGTGGGCGCGGGATCGGTTCAGCCACGTGCTCCTCGATCCGCCCCGCAGCGGGGCGCGCGAGCTCCTGCCGGCCCTGGCCGCCGTCGGCGCCGGGCGGGTGCTGTATGTCTCCTGCCACCCGGGCAGCCTCGCGCGCGACGTGGGCCTGCTGGTGCACGAGCATGGCATGCGCCTCGAGGCCGCCGGCGTGGTCGACATGTTTCCGCACACCGCCCACATCGAGTCGCTGGCCCTGCTGACGCGCGCGGAGGCGCCGTGAGCCTGGGCCCGTTGATGATCGATCTGGCCGGAGCTGTACTTGCGGCCGAGGAGCTCGAGCTCCTGCGCCACCCCCAGGTGGGAGGGGTGATCCTCTTCGCGCGCAACTACGTCGACCCCGCGCAGCTGAGCGCTCTGGCCGGCGCGATCCACGCGGCCCGTTCCCCGCCCCTCATCGTCGCGGTCGATCAGGAGGGCGGACGCGTACAGCGCTTCCGGGACGGATTCTCGCGGCTGCCCCCGGCGCGGCACCTGGGGCACGAGTACGATCTCGAGCCGCGCCGCGCCGTGCAGCTGGCGCGCTCGCTCGGCTGGCTGATGGCGGCCGAGCTGAGCGCCCACGGCGTCGATTTGTCCTTTGCCCCCTGCGTGGATCTGGACCTCGGGGTCAGCGAGGTGATCGGCGACCGGGCGCTGCACACCTCGCCCGAGGCGGTCGCCCAGCTCGGGCTGGCCTGGATGCAGGGGATGCGGGATGCCGGCATGGCAGCCACCGCCAAGCACTTCCCGGGTCACGGGGCGGTCGTGGCGGATTCGCACGTCAGCCTGCCCCTGGACCGGCGCCCCCTGGTGGACCTTGCGGCCGAGCTGACCCCCTACCGGCGGCTGATCGCCAATGGGCTCCCGGCGGTTATGGCCGCCCACGTGCTGTTCCCGGCGGTCGATCCGGCCCCGGCCAGCCTCTCCGGGGCGTGGATTCGCGACGTGTTGCGCGGAGAGCTGCAGTTTCAGGGGGTAGTGTTCACGGATGATCTGTCCATGGGAGGGGCGGCCGCCTACGGGGACATCGTCTCCCGGGCCCGCCAGGCCCTAGGAGCGGGCTGCGACATGCTACCGGTCTGCAACAATCGCCCGGGCGTCATCGAACTGCTGGAGCACCTCCGGGAGGCCCCCGAGCCCGCGTCCAGCCTGCGGCTGGTGCGGCTGCACGGGCGGGCCGGGGCCCCCGACCCCGAGACCCTGCGCGCCTCGGCGACCTGGCGCCAGGCCCGGGAGCTGCTCGCGCGGACCGCCCAACCCCCGCCCCTCAGCCTGGATCCCGGGAGTGCGTCGTGAACCCCTGGACGGCGGAGGCCTGGCGGCGCGTGGTGGAGAACTCCCCCGAGGGCATCGTCGTGTGCGACGCCAAGGCGAGCGACTGCCCGGTCGTGTTCTTGAACAATGCGTTCGCGCAGATGTGCGGCTACGCCGCCGCGGCGCTGCTCGGCACGAATCTGCGCATCCTGCAGGGGACCGATCGTGATCAGGAGTCGCGCACCCGCCTCGCCGAGGCGGTGCAGAAGGGCCTGCCCGCGCGCGTCCTGCTGCGCAACTACCGGCCCGATGGGACCCTGTTCTGGAACGAGGTCGTCGTCCAGCCGGTGCGCGATCCTGGCGGGGATCTCACCCATTTCGTCGGCTACCACCGCGACGCCAGCGAGCGCCTGAAGAGCGCCGAGCGCAGCACGAGCGGTCTGCCCTCCTGGTTGCGCGAGGACCGGCTCACCGGGCTGCACTCGCGCGCCTACTTCGAGGAGTTGCTGCAGCGAGACTGGGCACTCGCCCAGCGCGACTCGCACGAGATCGGGCTGACGCTATTCGACATCGACGACCTCGGCGCCTACAACGAGAAATTCGACCGCGCTGCCGGCGATGCGTGCATCCGTCGCGTCGCGCGCGTGGTGAGCACGTCCTATCGCCGCGGCGGCGATCTGGTCGGGCGCTGGGAGGGCGGGACGTTTGCCGTGCTCACGCAGGGAGAGGCCGCCGAACGCGCCTCGCACTATGCGCAGGTAGTCAGTCAGCGCGTGCGCGAGCTCCTCATGCATCACCCGACCGCGGGCGCGGGACGCTACGTCACGGTGAGCGCCGCCGTCGCGAGCCTCGTGCCGCCGCGCGCCCTGCCGCTCGCGGGTCTGCTGAAGGCGTGCCAGGTGGCGATGAAGCGCGCCAAGAAGAACGGCAAGGACAGCATCGTCACCGCCGAGGCGGCCGACTTCGGCGCCTGAAGAACGAGCCTGAGCTCGAGCGTAGCGGGCGATGATCGGGAGAGGACGGCGGGTTGCCTCGGCGCTGCCGGCTAAGCGACCATGCCTCGCAGGGCCGCGACCGGCGGCGCAGGATGATGTCAAATCATGAGCGCGATTCCCGTGCCGCCGGCGAGCGCGCCGGACCCAGGAAGTGACGCGGAAGGGCTCTTCTCCGCGCTCAGCCCCTTCCCGCACGACCACGCCGCGCAGATGGCGCTGCTCGCGGCCGTGGTGGAGTCCTCGGATGACGCCATCATCAGCACCACGCTGGAGGGGCAGATCCTCTCCTGGAATGCCGGGGCCACGCGGCTTTTCGGCTACACCGCCGCCGAGGCCATCGGTCAGCCGATCAGCCTCATCATTCCCGCCGAGCTGGTGCAGCGGGAAGCGGAGATCCTCACCCGGCTGCGCAGCGGCGCCCACATCGAGCATTTCGAGACCGAGCGCGTGCGCAAGGACGGCGAGCGGCTGCAGATCTCCCTCACCGTCTCGCCGATCCGCGACAGCCGCGGGGTGATCATCGGCGCCTCCAAGATCGCCCGCGACATCGGCGAGCTGCGGCGCGGGGAGCAGCTGCGGGCGCAGCTCGCCGCGATCGTCGAATCCTCCGACGATGCCATCGTCGGCAAGAATCTCGACGGCATCGTGCAGTCCTGGAACGCGAGCGCGGTGCGCATCTTCGGCTATGAGCCGCACGAGGCAATCGGCCGGCACATCACCTTCATCATCCCGCCGGAGCTGCGCTCGGAAGAGGACGAGATCATCGCGCAGCTGCGCGCCGGGCGGCGCATCGACCACTTCGACACCGTGCGGGTGAGCAAGAGCGGGCGGCGGGTCAACGTCTCGCTGTCGATCTCGCCGATCCGCGACGGACGGGGTCGGGTGGTCGGGGCCGCCAAGATCGCGCGCGACGTCACGCAGCGCAAGCGCATGGAGGCGGCGCTGCGCGACAGCGAGCAGGCGCTGCGGCTGGTCGACCAGCGCAAGGACGCCTTCCTGGCGCAGCTGGCCCACGAACTGCGCAACTTTCTCGCCCCAATCAGCTATGCGCTGCAGATCGCCCGCAACCGCGAGCTGCCGCCGGCGCAGCAGGAGCGGGCCCACGAGATCATCGGCCGCCAGGTGCGGCACATGGGCTGCCTGCTGGATGATCTGAAGGAGCTGACACGGATCAAGCGCAACGCGCTGCAGCTGAACCTCGCGAGCGCCGAGCTCACCACCATCCTCGGCAGCGCCATCGAGGCGGCGCGGCCCAAGCTGGACGAGAAGCATCACGTGCTCAGCCTGGATCTGCCCGAGCGGGCGGTGCGCGTGCACGTCGACGCGGTGCGGCTGGTGCAGGTATTCGCCAACCTGCTGATCAATGCCGCCAAGTACACCGATCCGGGCGGCCACATCCGCCTCAGCGCGCGCTGCGAGCAGGGGGAGTTGCGCGTGGCGGTGCGCGACAACGGCATCGGCATCGCCCCAGACATGCTGCCGCGCGTATTCGCACTCTTCGGTCAGGCGCCCGAGGCGCTGACCCGCAGCGAAGGCGGGCTCGGCATCGGGCTCGCGCTGGTCAAGGGCGTGGTGGAACTGCACGGCGGGCGCGTCGAGGCGTCGAGCGAGGGCCCGGGCAAGGGCAGTGAGTTCCGCGTCTGCCTGCCACTCGATGCGGAGGCGGGTGCGCCCGGGGCCGGCGGGTCGAGCCATGAGTCGGTGATCGGACTGCGCGTGCTCGTCGTCGACGCGGACGAGGCGGCAGCGGGGGAGGCGGCCATGTTCGTCACCCTGGCGGGCCATCATGCGCGCACAGTGGCCGGCACGGCGGAGGCATCCCAGCAGATCGAGTCGTTCCGGCCGCACGTGTGCATGGTGGATCTCGCCGCAGGCACGGCGGCCTATCAGCTGGCGCGTGACATCCACGCCGCCAGCTGGGGCCGTCACTGCGTGCTGATCGGCATGGGCGCTGCGGCGGATCCCGTCGAGCGGGAGCGGGCACAGGCGGCGGGATTTGCGGCCTGTATCGACAAGCCCGTCACCGCCGCATCCCTCGAGGCACTGCTGACAGGTCACGGCGGGCAGCTGCGCGAGCGGATTGCGCAGCTTTGACATAAAGGCTGCCAAGCCCCGAGGCGGCGGCGGCGTTCCGCGGCACCGTGTTAGCTTCAGCCGTAGCTGAGTTCCTACGCCGGAACGTGCGCCTGTCTTGAGGCGCCATGTTAGGCCCACCGACTGCCGGGCGGTGCCGTGCGCGCACAATCAATCTCAGGCGTTTTCACAGCAGGGCTGACGTGCGTACACCCGGTGGCAACTCCCGCGAGCCGAATTCTCCCGCGCGGCGCAGGCGCGGCGCGGGCGCGGCGCATCTGCGCATCTGGCCACGGCGGTGCAGTCACCGGCGCTGGGTCGAGATCTCCCTGTTGGATCTGTTCATCGACTGGAACGAAGCCCCCCAGGCGGCGCGGACGCGCTCCTGTCTCGTGCCGCGTCTGGCCTGCTGCAGCAACCGCCTGCAGCCGCGCCTGCCCCGCGGCGCCCTGAGTGCGGCGCCGTGAGCGCGCAGGCTCCCAACTTCGAGACATCGGCGGCGACGACCAGCACCGCACGCGCGGCCCGCTGCGGCCGCCAGGAGCTGCCCTGCCGCGGACCGGTGCCGGGCCTGCGCGTGCTCATCGTCGATCGCGGGGACGGCGGCCTCCTGACCGCCCATCATCTCGAGGAGCGCGGTCACCTGGCGCGGGTGCTCCAGGACGTCCGGGCGGCGGTGCACATGGGAGACTCCTTCCGCCCCCACGTGTGCGTGGTCAATACCGTGACATGCCGTCAAGCCATCGATCTGGCTTGGCAGCTGCGCACGGCTCCCTGGGGACGGCAATGCCTCCTGATCGCCGCGCCGGCACGCGATGCACTGGAGCAGTACCGCGCGCTGCAGGCGGGGTTCTCCCATATCTCGCCGGCGCCGCCTGAGACCTTGCTGTGGCTGCACGGGCTGCGACTCGGCATCGCGCAGGCGGCCGCCTAGTCTGACCGTCGAGCGCTGGGGGTTGACCGCCTGGGGACGCCCCCGGAAGATCGCCGCTTTTCACGCCGACATTCCGCCGACGTGCCGATCCGCCGGATACTTCAAGACACGCACGGGGTGCGCTTCGCCCTCGCACTCACGGTCATAGCGCTGCCGCTGCTGGTGCTGATTGCACTCGAGGGGTACCAGCTCCTCGGCCGCACGCCGCAGCTGCTGCGCAGCCGCGACCTCGTGACCCATACGTTCGAGGTGATCCGCGCCACCCAGTCGCTGCGCTCGGCGCTGCAGGACGCCGAGCGTGGGCAGCGCGGCTATCTTCTCAGTGGCGGCCCCGCCTACCTCGAGGCTTACAGCCGTGGCGTAGAGCAGGCACCGCCACGCTTGCGTCAGCTGCAGTACCTGACCCGCGATAACCCGCTGCAGCAGGAGCGGGTCAAACGGCTGCAGGATGCCATGGGCGTGAAGCTGAAGGAGATGCAGGACACGCTCGATGCATACGGCGCGTCCGGATTCGCGGCGGCGCAGCGCATCGTGCGTACCAACGCCGGACTGGAAGCAATGCGCACCATCGAGTCCAGTCTCGATGAGGTCGAAGCGAGCGAGCAGTCTCTTCTTAACGGGCGCCTGGAGGCGGCCTCCGCCGCGGAGCGCCGCACCGCGCTCGCTGCACTCGTCAATGCGGCGCTCGGCGTCGCCCTGCTGCTGATCGCCGTGGCGCTGACCGTGCGCACCTTTCAGAACGTGCGCCGGGCCGATGCGGCCCGCCTTGCCACGGAGAAACATCTCACCGAGCAGCTGCTGCGCGCCCAGGCGGTTGCCGCGCAGGCCCAGAAGATGGAGGCGCTCGGCCAGCTGACCGGCGGGGTGGCCCACGACTTCAACAACCTGCTGCACGTCATCGGCAATGCGGTGACGCTGGTGGAGCGGCGCCTGCGCGGCTCGGCGCCGGAGCTGGATGCGTACCTGGCAATGATCCGTCGCAACGTCGACCGCGCGGTCAGCGTCACCGCGCGGCTGCTGGCTTTCGCGCGTCGCCAGCCGCTCGATCCCAAGCCCACCGATCTCAACCGCCTCATCAGCGGCATGAGCGAGATGCTGCGGCATACGATCGGGGAGGCGGTGGCCCTTGAGGTGGTGGCCGGCGGCGCGGTGTGGCCGGTGGCGGTCGATCGCAACCAGCTCGAGACCGCGCTGCTCAACCTCGCCATCAATGCGCGCGATGCGATGCCTGATGGCGGCAAGCTCACCATCGAGACCTCCAACGTGTTTCTGGACGAGTCGTACGTGCACCTGCACCCGGAGGTGAAGGTGGGGCAGTACGCCATGGTGGCGGTGACCGACAGCGGCAGCGGCATGAGCGCGGAGGTAATGGCGCGGGCCTTCGACCCCTTCTTCACTACCAAGGACTTCGATAAGGGCACCGGGCTCGGCCTGTCACAGGTTTTCGGCTTCATCAAGCAGTCCGGCGGGCATATCAAGCTCTACAGCGAGGTAGGGCAGGGCACCACCGCGAAGATGTATCTGCCGCGGCTGCCGATCACGACCCTCGAACAATTCGAACAGCCGGCGGTGCACGCTGACGGCGGCAGCGGCGAGACCATCCTGTTCGTGGAGGATCACCCGGACGTGCGCACTTTCACGGCGCAGCTGCTCACCGAGCTTGGCTATCGGGTGAACGCCGCGGCCGATGCGCCCGCTGCGCTGCGGCTGCTCGAGCAACTCGGCGGCGTCGACCTGCTATTCACCGACGTCGGGCTGCCGGGCGGCATGGGCGGACGGGCGCTGGCAGAGGAGGTACGTCGCCGCTGGCCGCGCACTAAGGTGCTCTACACCACCGGCTACGCGCGCAACTCCATCGTGCATCAGGGGCGGCTCGATGCGGGGGTGGAGCTGATCACGAAACCCTTCTCGCAGGCGGGGCTTGCCGCCAAAATCCATGCTGTCCTGCAGCGCTAGGAGCGAGGCCTCGTGGCTTCACGTTTTGCAATAGAAATAAAAATACGTTATCCTTTCTATTGAATGAAGGTCAAGCGCTCGCCGGGTCGGCGCACGAGGCCGGAGGAGGGCGCGGTGCTGTCGCGCGCCACGGTGCGCGCCGCCCGCTTCCTCGGCATTGCACAGCATGAGCTCGCCGCGGTCATCGGCGTGAGCGGGCCAACGCTCTCGCGCCTCGCCAACGGCCAGAAGCAGCTCGAATCGGGCTCCAAGCCCTGGCAGCTGGCGGCCCTGTTCGTGCGGCTGTTCCGTTCACTGGATGCCATCGTGGGCTCGGACGATGAGGCCGCGCGCGCCTGGCTGCGCAGCGAGAATCACGCACTCGGTGGGGTGCCCCTCGAGCTCATCCGCGACCCGGGCGGCTTGGTGCGCACCGTTGACTACCTGGACGCCGCCCGCGCTCGCATCTGAGGCGCGCCGCTACGGCGCGACGCTGACTCGCGTAGTGGAGGCCCAGCACACTGCCTCGACGATGCGACTCGCGGACTCACTCGTGGAGCAGGCGCTGCTCGAGCAGACCCTCGAGGAGAGCAAGCCCGCCCAGCCACCGGCTACCACCGGCCTTCACTACCTGCTCGCCACCCCGTTCCGCTACCGGCCGCATCAGGGCTCGCGGTTCCGCCGCGCCTTCGACGCGGGCGTCTGGTATGGCGCGGAGACGCTGCGCACCGCACTCGCCGAGAAAAGTTTCTGGCGTCTGCGCTTTCTCCTCGACTCGCCGGGGACGCCCGACCTGAAGGCAGTGCCACACACCGCGCTGGCCGCCGCGGTGCGCACGGCGCACGGCCTCGACCTGACGCGACCCCCTTTCCTCGCCCAGCGCACCGAGTGGACTACGCGGGAAAGCTACGCGGGCACTCAGGCGCTCGCCGATGCGGCCCGTGCCGCGGCGATTGAGCTGATCCGCTACGAGTCGGTGCGCGACCCCGAGCACGCCGCGTGCGCGGCGGTGCTGAGCCCCGCCGCGTTCGCGCGCCGTCGACCGCTGGCGCAGGAGACCTGGTTCCTGGCGGCCTCGCGCGCCCGGGTGCGCTGTCAGCGCGACGAGCGCGGCGGGGCGAGCTGGGAGTTCACACGCGAGCAGCTGCTCGGCGCGTAGTCAGCGCCCGGGGGGACGCCCGCCTTGCGCCGGGGTGACCAGCGCAATCACGCCAAAGGCGGGGTGGTCGTAGTAGTGACGCTCGTAAAAGCGCACGCGGCGGGTCTCGTTGAGGGTGAACACCGTGCCCGGACCGGCGCCGAGGCCGGGCGGCGGCGCGGCCATGGCGTAGTTGAGCGTCATGCCCAGGTGCAGGAATTGGCCGTGCTCCAGGAACACCGTGCCACTCAGCCCCTCGACGCTCACGCCCAGCTTGGCGAGCGGAAAGCCGGCGCGCGTACCCCACGAGCTGGCGGTCTGTGACCAGGCGACGTGCGCCACCGGTACGTAGCTGCCGCTGGCGCGCAGCCGGCCCTCGAGCTCGCCGAGCTGGTACGCCGCCGCCGGCAGCAGCGCCACGAAGTGTCCGACCTGCGCGCTGCCGCTCGTGGCCTCATCGCCGGCGATGCTGCGCGACGCCGCACCTTCGCTGCTCCAGTTTTCCGCGCCGGCGGTTGCGCCGGCGGCGCGGAAGATGATGAGCTCGACGTTGTAGACCGTGCCGGTCGCCGCATTCGGCGCGGCGGGCGCACTCGTCTGCGCCGGCAGCGGCGAGCCCCACACCGTCAGCAGGATGGGCAGCAGCCGCTGCCAGCGTTGATGACCTGATTCGTTCACCGGCGCATTCTAATGGAGCGGCGCGGTCGCGCCGAGCCGTTCAAGCAACTGTCCTGCGTAGGCAAAGCGGTCCGACTCACTGGCGAGTGCGCGCGTGATGCGCAGTTTCAGCGCTCCGTCCAGGCGGTATTCACGCGGATGGCGCTGGATGAGCCGTACGATGCGCTCGGGCTCCACGCGCGCGCCCGCCTCAAAGAGCACGCTGCCGCCCTGCGGCCCGAGATCAAGGCGCCGCAGCCCGAGAGTGCGTGCGCGCAGTTTGAGCTTGGCGATGCGCAGTAGATTCTGTGCCACCGGGGGCGCAGGGCCGAAGCGGTCGTAGATCTCGGCCAGCAGCTCATCCAGCGCCGCATCGCCCTCGGCGGCGGCGATGCGCTTGTAGAGCGAGAGCCGCACGTGTACGTCGGCCACGTAGCTTTCGGGCAGGAAGGCGGGCAGGCGCAGCTCGACCTCGGTGGCGGCGGCGAGCGGTCGCTCGAGGTCGGGCTCGTGGCCGGACTTGAGCGCGCGCACCGCGTGCTCGAGCATGTCCAGGTACAGCGCAAGCCCGATCTCGGTCATCTGCCCGCTCTGCTCCTCGCCGAGCAGCTCGCCTGCACCTCGGATCTCCAGATCGTGCGTGGCGAGCACGAAGCCCGCCCCGAGCTCCTCCATCGATTCGATGGCTTCGAGGCGTTTGGCGGCATCGCCGGCCAGCGCCGGGCGCGGCGGCGCGATCAGGTAGGCATAGGCACGGTGGTGCGAGCGGCCGACCCGGCCGCGCAGCTGGTGCAGCTGCGCCAGGCCCATGTGGTCAGCGCGGTTGATCATGATCGTGTTGGCGGTCGGCACGTCGATGCCGCTCTCGATGATCGTCGTGCAGACGAGCAGGTTGAAGCGGCGGTGATAGAAATCGACCATCAGCTGCTCGAGATCACGCTCGCGCATCTGCCCGTGTCCGACGCGCACATCGGCCTCGGGCACGAGCGTGCGCACCTCGGTTGCGATCTGCTCGATCGTGCGCACCTCGTTGTGCACGAAATAGATCTGGCCGCCGCGGCGCAGCTCGCGCAGCGCCGCCTCGCGCAGCGTCGGGCCGTGCCACTGCGTCACGAACGTCTTGATCGCGAGCCGCTCCGCCGGAGCGGTCGTGATGAGCGACAGATCGCGCAAGCCGCCGAGGGCCATGTTGAGGGTGCGCGGAATCGGCGTCGCCGTGAGGGTGAGCACGTGGACCTCGGCGCGCAGCGCCTGCAGGCGCTCCTTGTCGCGCACGCCGAAGCGGTGCTCCTCATCGACGATCACGAGCCCGAGATCCTTGAAGCGCACGTGCGCGTGCAGCAGCCGGTGCGTCGCGATGACGATGTCGATGCCGCCGCTCTCGATGCCCGCGACCACGGCTTGCGTCTCGGCGCCCGTGCGAAAGCGCGACAACGACTCGATGCGCACCGGCCAGTCGGCAAAGCGGTCGCGGAAATTCGCGAGGTGCTGCTGCGCGAGAAGCGTGGTCGGTGCCAGCACCGCCACCTGGCGTCCCGCCTGCACGGCGGCGAAGGCCGCGCGCATCGCGACCTCGGTCTTGCCGAAGCCGACATCCCCGCAGACGATCCGATCCATGGGTTGCGACTTGCGCAGGTCCCCCAGCACCTGCTGAATGGCTTCCGCCTGATCCGCCGTCTCCTCGAACGGAAAGGCATTGGCGAACGCCTGATACTCGAGCTCCTGCACGCCGAGCGGCGGCGCCTGGCGGGTCTTGCGCCGCGCATACAGATCGAGCAGCTCCGCGGCCACATCGCGGATCTGCTCGGCCGCGCGCTTGCGGGCCTTCGCCCATTGATCGGTGCCGAGCTTGTGAAGCGGTGCGCTCTCCGGTGCCGAGCCGGTGTAGCGGCTCACCAGATGCAGCGCATGCACCGGCACGTACACGCGATCGCCATCCTGGTACTCGAGC
>JAFAPI010000064.1 GCA_019247195.1 Gammaproteobacteria bacterium | reverse complement strand
CCGTCTGCCGGCTCGATCTCCTCGGAGGCGATGAGGTAGCGGGCGAGGGGCGCGAGCATGCGCGCGACCTCGAGGCTGCCCATCACGCAGGCGTCGAAGCCGATGAACTCGAGGCGCGGCAGGTGGGCCTCCCCGAAAGCCGCGCGGATGTCATCGACCGAGAGACTGTCGCTGTCGCTGGATTCCGCGACGGCTGCCCCGGCCCAGGCCATGCCGTGATCGGCGACCATGAGTCCGTAGCGCTGCGCGGGGAGCCGTGCCGCCGCCGTCGTGAGAAAGCGCTGCAAAACCTGCGGGTCGCCGAGGTCCGCCGCCCCCCAGTCCTCGAGCACCCGCAGGCCGTCCTTCTCGACGCGCAGCAGCCTGGCGCCGCTCCAGTCCGGGACGTTCAGGATCGCCTCGTTGGTGTAGAGGCCGTCCCCGCGCGGGCTGCGCGCGGCGAGCACGATGAGATTGACCTGCTCGCTGCTGCCGACCCGCGCCATCTCGCGCAGGTTGCGCATCATCGCCTTCTCGAGGTCGTTGTCGGCATCGAGATAGACGAGGATCGTCCACGCGGTGGGCGCGGCGGGGCCGGCGGCGCGCGCAGGCAGCGCGCTCAGCGCGAGGACGAGGCCGCATCCCAGGACGGAGCAAAGCCGGGCGAACCAGGACATGGTGTGACTTCCGCGCAACCCCCTGCGCGCAGAGCCTACACTGACCACCCGCACGAGGCGAAACGGGCCCGGCAATACCTCGCGGTGCGCGGCGGGCACCGCTGATGCGCTACGGCCTCTTCATTAGCCCGCCGCCGCTTGACCTGCAGATGTAGGACCACGGGTTCGCCGAAGAGCTTTCGCAGGCGAACCTCGAGCGAATACTTGACCGTAAGTGCGCTGCACAACGCCATTGCGTACCGAGACGGAAGCGCGGACACTGCAGGGCGCGAACCGATGGAAATCGGCGCAGAGTGTGGGGGACACGCATGCACGCACATGCGTACAAGCACTCTCGGTTGATGGAGGAGTCCGAGCTTCGGGTCGGGATGACCGCACACTCGCTCGCGCCCGCGGACGTGGCGGCGAGCCGGGTGCTCGAGCGCAGGGACATCTATCGACGCTGGGAGGCAGAACACAATCGCTTGCTGCGGCCCGTATCCGCACAGGCCCAGCTCACGGGCCAGGTAATCGCGCTGCGCGGCACGGCCTTCAGCCTCGTGCACCGCCGCGCCCTCTTCGAGTACCTGCGTGACCGTCGACCTTCCGCGGCCAAGCGCCAGAAGCTGTTCGCCCTTTTCTACGGCTGCCGCGACTTCACCAACGCCGTGCTCGCCGAGCACGGCAGCTTCGTGCGCGTCACCTCGAGCTACCTCGCGGCGCAGCATCTCGCCGAGCACCTGATGGAGGACTGCGCGTTCGCCGAGCCGCTGCAGATGTACGAGGAGTGGTACACCGAGTACTTCCACGCCTACTGCGACGTCGAGCTCGCCGAGACCGAGGAGGAGAAGAACGCCATCGCTCCGCTCGAGGCGCTGCGGCCGCTCCTCAAGCACCGCCTCAACGAGGCGCGCCAGGCGATCCTCGCTATGCCGCGTACCACCGCGCAGGACTGGCGCGAGGTGCGCATCCGCAAGCCCAACGGCGACACGCAGCGGATGAAGACCATCTTCGGACGCGGCTGAAGAAAAACCCCCGCGGCCTGTCGGCCGGCGGGGGTTCAAGCGCGCTCGCGATGCTTAGAGTTTCGCGGTAGAGACTGTCAGACTGACGGTGCGGCTTTGTTCGCTCGCCTTAAGAGGCCGGCCCGCCGCGCGAAGCCGCCGCAGCGGATCTAACCGCGATCGCGAGCGCGCCGCAAGTCGCGGCGCAGCAGCGCTCACTTCGAGCGCGAGCGCGGCCGCGCCGCCTGGTTGTACGGATCGTAGCCGCCGGCCTTCGTGTCAGGCTCGAGCCGCAGCTCCTCCTCCTCGGGTGCCTCGACGGAGAGCTCCGGCGCCTCGAGCCGGCGCAGCAGGCGCGAGGTCGTGTCGGTCGCGGCGCGTTTCGCGCTGCGCAGGAAATCCCACACCGCGTTGCCGCGCTCATCGCGCGCCACCCGGCCGGTGGCGTGCGCGGGATCGCGGACGATGCCCGGGCGCGCGCGCTTCTGCCGCGCCACCTGCGCGCCACGCTTGCCGAGCGCGGTACGCACCGACTTCGGCAGGTGCGCGATCGTCTTCTTGCGGCGCGCCGCCGATGCGGCCTTGCGGATGTTGGCGCGGGCCGATGC
>JAFAPI010000063.1 GCA_019247195.1 Gammaproteobacteria bacterium | reverse complement strand
ATCCCGCCCTCCGCCATGGTTCCGTCGACTACGGTCAGGCAAGGATGCGCCAGGCACAAAGGACATGCCAGCGCGCCGCAGGCCGTCCGTGGTGCTGCGCTACACTCCGCTGCTGCAACGACCGGGGGGTGATGTGCGTTCCCTACTCTCGCCGACGCGGCTGCGCCCGCTCGCCGGCGCCGGCTCCTGCACATGGTGAGCGCCGCCGCCGCCGATCCGCCGGAGCCGGCCGCGGCACCCTTGCGCTGGCTGGTGCTGGCGCTGTCCGCGGCGGCAATCTTCAGCAGCTACTACGAGTCAGACGTCATCGGTGCCATCGCGGATCTGCTCGGGCGGCAGCGCGGTTTCACCCAGTCGCAGATCGGTGACCTCACCGCGGTCATCAGCCTGCCGAACATCCTGCTCGCGCTCTTTGACGGTCTGCTGATCGATCGCTTCGGACCGGCGCGCGTGACGCTGTGGGCGGCGGTGATCGGCTTCGTCGGCGCAGTGCTCACCGCCATCGGCACGCCGTACGAGCTCATGTGGAGCGGTCGACTCATCTTCGGCATCAGCGAGGGGGCCATCTTCATCTCGCTGGTGGCGGGGCTCGCGCAGTGGTTCCCGCGCACCGGCATCGCGCTCGCCACCGCCCTCTTCCTCTCTCTGGCGCGGGTCGGCTCGTTCGCGCTCGACCGCTCACCGAGCTGGGCCCGCGGGCTGTACGAGGGTGGCTGGCAGCCACCGCTGTGGCTCGGCGCGGGCATCACCGCCGTGGGACTCGGGGCGGCACTCGCGCTGCGCTGGCTCGATGCGCGCGCACCCGGTCGCCGCGGCGCGCCGCGCAGCCCGCATTTCCAGTGGGGCGCGCTGTGGGGCTTCGACCTCTCCTACTGGTACATCCTCGCGCTGCACGTGCTGTACGCGGCGGTGTTCTTTCCGTTCCGGCAGACCTTCGCCATCGAGTACCTGCAGCACGTGAAGGGGCTGACGCTGCAGGCGGCCGGGGCGGTCAACTCCGGGGTGTTCGGCGCCGCCGTGTTCGCGACGGCCTTCTTCGGCCTGCTGGCCGACCGCTTTGGCCACCGCGCGCTGATGCTCACGCTCGGCACGCTGCTGTTGCCGACCACCTTTCTCGTGCTCAGCCTCACCGACCTGAGTCCGTGGGTCTCGACCGTGCTCATGGGGGTCAGCTTCTCGCTGGTGCCGGCGGTCATCTGGCCGGCGACCACCCTGATCGTCGAGCCGCGGCGGCTCGGCACCGCGCTGGGGGTGATCGCCATGCTGCAGAACCTCGGGCTGTGGGCCTCGAACCGCATCGCCGGCACGCTCGCGGACCGTGCCTACGCCGGCCCGGCACACCCCGAGGGTTACGAGACGATGATCTCCTATTTCACGCTGCTGAGCCTGACGGCGCTCACCGCGGCGGTGCTGCTGTGGCGCCGCGAGACCGGTCCGCGCGGGCACGGACTCGAGGAGGCGCGGGGCACGCGCCACGAGGCTGCGGAGCTCGCCGCGTGAAGATCGCCTGCCTCGAGACTTTCTGCGACCGGTTCGTGTGTTTCGTGCGCGTCACCACCGATTGCGGGGACAGTGGTTGGGGGCAGACCTCCACCTACAACGCCGACATCACCGCGCAGATCTTCCACCGTCAGGTGGCGCCCTGGGCACTCGGCGCGGACGCGCTGGCGATCGATCCGCTGGTGCAGCGCATCGAGGAGCGCGAGCACAAGTTCCCGGGCAGCTATCGCTGCCGCGCCCTCGCCGGTCTGGACACCGCGCTGTGGGACCTGCGCGGGCGGCTCGAGGGCAAGCCGGTGGTCGAGCTGCTCGGCGGGCGCCCGGGCCCGCTGCGGGCCTACGCCTCCTCCATGCGCCGGGACATCACCCCGCAAGCCGAAGCCGCGCGGCTGGTGCGGCTGCGCGACGAGCAGGGTTTCACCGCCTTCAAGTGGCGTGTCGGTGCGGAGTGCGGTCACGACGTCGATGAATGGCCGGGGCGCACGGAGCAGATCGTGCCGCAGGTGGCGCGCGCGCTCGGGCCGGGCGTCGCCAAGCTGGTCGACGCCAACAGCGCCTTCTCCGTGTCGCGTGCGATCGAGGTGGGACGCCTGCTCGAAGATGAGGGTGTGGTGCACTACGAGGAGCCCTGCCCCTACTGGAAGCTCGAGGACACGCGCGCGGTCAGCGCCGCGCTCGCGCTCGATGTGACCGGCGGCGAGCAGGACTGGGACCTCGCCATCTGGCAGCGGATGATCGAGCTGCGGGCGGTGGATGTGGTGCAGCCGGACGTCATGTACATGGGCGGCATCGGCCGTACGCTGCAGGTGGCGCGGCTGGCGGCCGCGGCCGGACTGCCCTGCACGCCCCACAGCGCGAACCTCTCGCTCGTCACCCTGTGCACGATGCACCTGCTCGGCGCCTTGCCGAACGCCGGGCCCTACCTCGAGTTCTCGATCGAGGACTTCGAGTACTACCCCTGGCAGCGGGGCCTGTTCCGCGGCGATCCTTATCGCATCGAGGACGGCCACGTCCAGATACCTGCCGGGCCCGGGTGGGGCGTGGAGATCTCGGCCGAGTGGCTCGGCAGATCCACCCATCAGTGCAGCCGACTCGAGGGGTAGAGCGGGGCGGGTTGCGCGCCGGGGCGTGCGCCCCGTAGGCTCGGGCGAAGTTCCTGGGATTTACGCAGCACGCGGTCATGCCCGCCGGTCATCAAACTGTCACCCGCGCCGTCGCGGCGCGCGTCCCGGGCCGCTGAGCGCCCCGTGCGCGGGCATCTCGAGCACTGGCTGCGGCGCGCCCCGGTACCGGCCTTCACCGCCTTCGCCGGCCTCGCCGGTTTCGTCACCTATTTCTCGATGTATGCCTTCCGCAAGCCGTTCGCGGCGCTGAGCTTTGGCGCCGTGCCGCGCTGGGACTTCGTGATCGACTTCAAGATCGCGCTGGTCATCGCGCAGGTGTTCGGCTACGCGAGCTCGAAGTTCATCGGCATCCGCGTGATCGCCGCGATGAAGGCCTCACAGCGCGCGCGTTCCATCCTCGGGCTGATCGGCGCGTCCTGGATCGCGCTCATCATCTTCGCCCTCGCCCCGCCGCTGTGGAAGGTGCTGGCGCTGTTCCTCAACGGGCTGTGCCTGGGAATGATCTGGGGACTGGTGTTCGCCTACATGGAGGGCCGGCGCACCTCCGAGATCCTCGGGGCGCTGCTCTGCGCGAGCTTCATCGTCTCCTCGGGCGCGGTGAAGTCCGTCGGCATCCTGCTGATGGAGTTCGCGCACGTGCCCGCCTACTGGATGCCGGCAGCCGCCGGCGCCGCGTTCATCCCGCTGCTGCTGCTGGGGGTGTGGGGGCTCTCGCTGCTGCCGCCACCGGACGCCGCCGATGAGGCCGCTCGCGTGCGCCGTGCGCCGATGACCCTGGGTCAGGTGCGGCGCTTCCTCGCCGATTACGGCCTCGGCATCACACTCCTGGTCGTCACCTACGTGCTCGCCACCGCCTTGCGCGACTTCCGCGATAACTTCGCGGCCGAGCTGTGGACGGCGCTGGGCTATCAGAACCCCGCGGCGGTCTTCACCGCGAGCGAGATCCCCGTCGCGATCGTGTCCCTGCTCGCCCTCGGGCTCATCTACAAGGTGCAGGACAACCTGCGCGCACTGACGGTGATCCACGGGCTGATCCTCGCCGGGCTCGTCCTGCTCGCCCTCTCCACCCTGGCGTTCGATGCCGGGATCCTCGCGCCGCTTCCCTGGATGATCACGAGCGGCGCTGCCCTCTACCTGGTGTACACCCCGTTCAACGCGATGCTCTTCGACCGACTGGTGGCGGTGAGCGGGCGGGTGGCGACGGCGGGATTTCTGATCTATGTCGCCGACTCCGCCGGCTACGCGGGCAGCTGTGCGCTGCTGCTGTGGCGCAACCTCGCGCTGGTGCACGTCGAGTGGCTGGCGGTCTTTCGCTACGCGGTGTACGTCTCAAGCCTCGCCGGCAGCGTCCTCACGCTGGCCTCGCTCGCTTACTTCCGGCTGCGCGCCCAGACTGCGTCCCGCGCGCTGCCGCTTGCGGACCTGCCGGCCGGCGGCCCCTGAGAGCCCGCAATGCCCGCCGCCGAGGTCCACCTGTTCCGTCAGCTCTTTGACGCGGCCTCCTCGAGCTATACCTACCTCCTCGCCGACCCCTCCGGTGCGGCCGTGCTGATCGACTCGGTGTACGAGCAGCACCTGCGCGACCGGGCCCTGATCGAGGAGCTCGGTCTGCATCTGGTCGCGGTCCTGGACACGCACTGTCACGCTGATCACGTCACCGGCGCCTGGCTGATGCGGCAGGCCACCGGCTGCCGCATCGGGGTGTCGGACGGCTACGCACCGCCCATTGAGGGCGGGGACCTGCGACTGGCGCACGGGGATTGCGTGGAGTTCGGCACCGCGCGGCTGTCGGTGCGCGCAACGCCCGGGCACACCGCCGGCTGCCTCACGTTCGTGACCGCAGATGCCGCGCTCGCCTTCACTGGCGATGCGCGGCTGATCCGCGGCACCGGCCGCTGCGATTTCCAGCAGGGTGACGCACACCGGCTGTACCGCTCGATCACCGAGCAGATCTTCAGCCTGCCCGACAGCTGCCTCGTGTGCCCGGCGCACGACTACGCCGGCCGCACGCTGTCCTCGGTCGGCGAGGAGCGTCGCCACAATCCGCGCATCGGCGGCCAGGCCGACGAGCGCGACTTCGTAGGCTCAGTCGAGAATCTGCACCTGCCGCACCCCAAGCAGATCGCGGTAGCGCTGCCGGCGAACCTGCGTTCGGGCCGGCCGCCGGATGGGCAGTGTCCGCGCCCCGCGGACTGGGGGCCTGTGCGCCGCACCTACGCCGGGGTGCTCGAGATCGAACCGGGCTGGGTGGCGGAGCACCTCGCTGCGCTGCACATCCTCGACGTGCGCCAGGCGGAGGAGCTGTCTGGCTCGTCACGCATCCCCGGTGCCCAGTCGATTCCGCTCGGGGAGCTCACCGCACGGGTGGCCGAGGTACCGACCGAGCGGCCGGTGGTCGCGGTCTGCCATGCCGGCATGCGCTCGGCCCAGGCCGTCGCGCTGCTGCGTGCGGCCGGCCACACGCGCTGCGCGAACCTGCATGGCGGCATGCTGCTGTGGCAGGAGCTCGGCTTGCCGAGCCGGCCGGCTTAAGCGGGCGCGACGACGGCGCAGATCGCCTCACGCAGCGCGGGATGACTCGCCGCCGCCATCGACGTGCGCGTGATGATCTGCGTGCTCGCGCCCCCCAAGTCGCTCACCGCCCCGCCGGCCTCGCGCACGCACACCGCGAGGGCACCGACGTCCCACGGCTTCAGCACCGGATCGACCGCGGCGTCCAGCACGCCCCGGCTCACCAGCGCGTACTGCACACAGTCCCCGACCGGACGGATGCGGCACGAGCGCGCCAGCTCGGCGAGCCGCCACGGCCCAGGCGGACGGATGAGATCGCTGTGGCGGAAGCTCGTGAGGCCCACGCGCGCTTCCGTGAGGGGCCGGGCCGGCGCAACCCTCACGCGTCGCGGTGTCGCCCCGTCCCGCCGCAGCCAGCAGCCGTGACCGGACGCGGCATAAGTCAGCTCCCGCAAGGCCGTGAGCCGGATGCAGCCAAATACGGGCTCCCCGTCTATGAGCAGGGACAGCAGCGTCCCGAACATCGGCACTCCGAGGACGTACGAGGCGGTGCCGTCGATCGGATCGATGGTCCAGCAGCGTCCGCGCAGTGCCAGCTCGCCGCCGTACTCCTCCCCGAGGAGCGCGTCGCCCGGGAAGGCCGCCGCGAGCGCCCGTCGCAGCACGCGCTCGGCGCCACGATCGGCCGCGGTCACCTCGCTGCCGTCGGCCTTGTGACGCGTGCGCACTCGGTGCAGGCCGCCGAGGATGATCGCATCCGATCGCGGCAGCATCTCACCTACCGCCGCGAGCGTGCGGCGCAGCTCCGCGGCGGAGAGGCGGGGTCCGGAGGCACGGTGCAGGCGCGGGGCTCGTTGGGGCACGGCGTGGTCTGTTGGTTCGGGCGTCGCGCCGGAATCGTTGACCCAAGGTTAGCGCAGGCGCCGCCAGCTGCGCATAAAAGAGTGCGGCACCGCCGGGAATCGCTCCCCGACGGTGCCGCACGGTCTTCGCCTCAACTCATCAGCGAAGTCGGAGCCACTCCGCACTTCCGACCGGGAATATCCCGTCCGAGCGTACGGAACTCACCGCTTCAATGGCCGGCGGAGTTCTTCATCTGGTCCTGACAGGCCCGCTTCATCTGATCCTTGGTCATCCCCGAATTCATCGCCTGCTGGCTGGCCATGCAGTCTTTCATCGACTGATGCGTGGTGCTGGTTGACGACGAGGACGAGGAGGAGCTGCTGCTCGGGGTGCTGCTCGTCGAGCTGCTGCTCGGATAGCTGCTGGAGGAGCTGCTGCTCGGGGAGCTCGACGAGCTCGGGTAGCTGCTCGAGGATGAGGAGCTGCTCGGGTACGTGCTCGAGGAAGAGCTCGGCGTCGTCGTGCTGGTCGAGGACTGCGAGTTCGTCGACTGCGTGTCGGTGCCGGTCGCTGACTGTGTGCTCGTGCCCGTAGAGGTCGATTGCGCTGCGGCAACGGATGCCACCGCGAGCAGCGCGGCAAGCGTTGCGATCTTGAATTGCGTCATAAAAGTCTCCGTGCGAGTGGGTAAGGAACCGGGGCTAAAGTGCGCCGCGCCCCGCGTTGGCAGCAGCGGGTACCTGCTCTTGCACCCGTGAGAACACGCCTACACCCAGTGGCTCCGTTGAGGCACAAGCTGACGTCCGCGGCGTTGCGCGCTTCCGCGCGGCGCCGCGTCGCCAACTCCTAACAGTGCGCGGCCCGATGTCGCTGTTAGAAGACAGGCGTGCGGATCTCTTACACCGTGCGCGGCGCGCGGTACAGCGCGCCCACGATGGCGCCCAGGACGAGGACCAGGACCGTGTCGTAGACGATCTGCTTGACCACCAGACCCGTTGGCAGGGGCTGCACGGCGTAATAGATGAGGTAAGTCGGGATGACCGCGAGCACGGCGACCGCCAGGCCAAAGCGCAGACCCTGCTCGAGCCAGGGCTTGCTCTCGACTCCGCGGCCGTAGATCCAGACGAACGCGCCGGCCATCAGCAGGTGCGCCAGCAGCATCACCCCGAGATAGTGCATCTGCGTATCCGGCGAGCGGAAGAGCTGCGGCACCTGCTCGTACTCGGCGTGGAGCAGCAGGCCGTGCACCACGAAATCGCCCAGGTACCAGGCAACGAAGATGACGACCCAGGCGAGGAAGAATGTCTTGTTCATGGTCCCCTCAGGATTTGTTATCGGTCCAGCGGCAGCATAGTGCCGGCCCGGCAGCCGCCCCATCGGGCACCTGCGCGGGGGCGTTCCGTCACCCTCAGGGGTACTTGCGCTCGACGACCTGGCGCACTGGCTGGGTGTCGTACACCAGGACGATCGATTGCAGGTGCCCGGTGCTCGGGTCGAAGTTGAAGACGTCGGCGCAGTCGAACGCGACGCGCGTCCCGTCCTTCAGCCGCCAGTCGTAGTTGTAATAGGCCACCGCGCGCAGGTGTCCCTCGGCGCTCACCAGCACGTCGTGGACGGTGAGCTTGGTGCCGCGGGAGGAGTCGGCGACCTTCTTGATGAACTGCCGCACCGGCAGGCGGCCGAGGAAGGGGGATTCCACCCAGCCGTCCGGAATGAAGAGCGCCGCGGCCTTTTCCGCGTCGCCCGCCTCGAGAGCCTTGAGATAAGAATGCACCAGACGCTGCATGGACCCTCCCGCGCTGCGGGATCACCGCGGTGTTGTTTGTCTGCGTGTTACCACGTTCCGCGATCCCGCTCAATCCTTAAGCCCACGCCCCCGCTCACTTGAGGAGGTCCTTCAGCTTGTCCTGCAACTGCTTCTGCAGCTCGCCCTTGTGTTGTTCCAGCTCCTGCTGCACGCGGGCCTTGGCGAGCCCGGCGACATCGGGCCGCACTTCGGGCCGGGCGAAGGGGCCCGTGATGGTCAGGGGGATGTCCGCCAGGGTCTTCCCGGACTTGGGATCCTTGAGGATCGTCGCGTGTACCTGGTAGTCGAGGGTCGCGGCCGGCAGGTTTGCGGTCCCCTGCCCTGCCAAGCGCAGGTTCTGCGAGACGATGCTGAGGTCCTTGGTGGTGGCGACGCCGTTGGCGAGGTCGGCCGAGGCCTTGAAGGTGTCGAAGCGGGTCCGGCCGCTGCTCTGACCGCCGCTCAGCGCCTGCTGCTGCACCAGCGCGACCGCCCGGTTGATCTCGAACCAGAGGTCGACTCCTTCCACCGCGCCGTTATCGAGGTTGGCCGTTACGTGGCCGCCGAGGGAGCGCATGAGCGCAGCGGTGTCCGCGCCGCGCGCGGTAAGAGTCATGGTCAGCGTGCCACGGCCCGAGAGCCGCTGCGACTGGGCGAAGTCCTTGAGCAGCGGCTGCAGTTGGACGCCCTTCAGGCTCTGCTCGAGGCGCAGCGCGGGCGGGGAGGCGCGATCATCGAGCGTCACATCGCCGCTGTACTCCCCGCCGTAAAGGTGCGCGCTGGCCGGGGCGATGTGAATGATGCCATTGTGCGCATCGACGCTCACCTGCAGCTGCGTGAGGTTCAGCCCGGAGATGTGCGCGCTGCCGACCGTGAAATGCCCCTCCAGCTGCAGCGACCTGAGACCCGCGCTGGGCAACTGCGTGGGGCTGCTAGGGGGCGGCGTCTTCGGCGCCGGGGCGGGGGCCGCGCGATAGCGGTCGAGGTCGATGTGATCGAGTGTCAGGTCTGCCTGCAGCGCATCGGTCTCGAGGTTGGTGACGGCGGCGCTGCCGCGCAGCGTGGAGTCATCCAGCCGCACGTCCAGCGCGCGGGCACGCAGCTGCTGACCGCCGTAGCTGAACTCCCCGCTGGCGGTGAGGTGCGTCAGCGCCCGGGGGTCGCGGCTCTTGGGCGCGCTCATGCCGAACTGGGCCATGAGCTCACGCGGCGAGACGTCCCCGAGGGCAAAGCGGCCCTGCACGGCCGGGGACTCGGTGAGCTGCGTCCCCTCGAGTCCGCCCTGCAGACGGGCGGCGCCGAACTGCGCGGCGAACGCGGGCGCGTGCAGCGTGCCCGCGTTGAGGTCGAGATCGGCGCTGGCCGCGCTGAACTCCCAGGGGATGGGTTGGGCGGATGCGGCCCGCGCGAGTCCGCCCTGCAGCTTGAGGTCAGTGAAGCGGTACTGCGACGCGCTCGTCGCGAGTGCCAGATCGAACTGCCCGGCGAGCGCCATCGGGGCGGAGGTCGGGGCGGTGCGCAGTCGCAGGCTGAACTTCACCGGCGTCACACGTCCGGGCGCCACAGCGCCGACCACGAGGTTCACCTGCTCGGCGCTGAGCGCCTGAAAGCTGAGGCGGCTGTCCTTGATCGACACCCCGCCGAGTGAGCTGAAGGCGGCGCCGTGACCGGCGGGGCCCGGCGCCTCGCTCCCCCCGCCACCGAACTGCCAGTTGCCCGCGCCGCGAGCGTTCTTGCGCAAGCGCAGGTCGAGGCCCTCGATCTCGACGCGACCGACTTCGAGCTGCCCGCGCAGCAGCGGCAGCAGCCGCACGCGCAGCTTGGCACGGTGCACCTGGGCGAAGGGCTCGTCCGGGAAGCCGGCGGGGTTGCCGAGGCTCGCCGGCCCGAGCTCGAGCGCGATCCAGGGAAAGACCGCGAGGTGGATGTCCCCGGGCAGCGCGAGCTCGCGCCCCGTCGAGCTTTTCACCTCGCGCACGATGCGCGCCTTGTAGTCATTCGGATTGACGAACAGGCGCACCGCCAGCAGCAGCAGGACGAAGAGGATGAGGATTCCGGCAACGACCGACAGGCCGATCTTGGCAGCGCGCACGTCAAGCCCTTCACGGGGAGGCAGCGGGGTGGGCTAGCTTCCGGCGAAGCGCCCCGCGATTCAAGCGCGGGCGCGGCGGCACGCTCAGGCGGGTGCGCGCACCGCGCTCTGCGCCCGGTGGCCGAGTGTCAGGGCGCTGAAGAAGATGGTCATGATGCAGCACAACACCATGGTGGCGAACACCCCGCTCCAGCCCCAGTGATCGGCGATCCAGCCGACGCCGGTGCCGGAGACCGCCGAGCCGAACACGTAGCCGAAGAAACCGGTGAAGCCGGCCGCGGTACCGGCGGCCTTCTTCGGCACCAGATCCAGCGAGTGCAGGCCGATCATCATGATCGGTCCGTAGATGAGCGAGCCGATCGCGAACAGTGCCACGTAGTCGAGCCACAGCGGGCCGTGCATGTTGAGGGCGTAAAGGACGATGGCGAACAGGGCGAGCGCCATGAACAGCATGGTCGCGGGGGCACGGCGGCCGTGGAACCAGCGGTCGGAGATCCAGCCGCAGGCGATCGTGCCGGGGATGGCGGCCCACTCGTAGAGCGACCAGGCGATGCTCGACTGCTGGAAGGAAAAGCCCTTCGCGGTCTCGAGGTAGGTCGGGATCCAGTTGACCACGCCGTAGCGCACGAAATAGCAGAACGCATTCGCCACGGCGATGGCCCACAGAAATTTGTTGGGCAGCACGTAGGTCCAGAAGATCTCGCGAAAGCCGAGGGTGCGTTCGCTCGCCTCGCTGTAGCCCTGCGGGTAGTCGTTCTTGTACTGCTCGACCGGTGGCAGGCCACGCGACTGCGGGGTGTCGGCGAGCAGGAACCACACGCCGACCGCGATCACTGCCGCCACCAGTGCGTTGAAGTAGAACTTGGCGTGCCAGTCATGAAAGAGCGTCAGGCCGAGCCAGGCGAGCGTGGCGAGCAGGGCGCCGCCGACATTGTGGGCCGTGTTCCACACCGATACCGTCAGGCCCCGCTCCCGGGTGCTGAACCAGTGCACCATGGTCTTGCCGCAGGGAGGCCAGCCCATGCCTTGCACCCAGCCGTTGAGGATCTGCACCAGCACGATGAGCAGCAGCGAGGCGTACACGGCATCACTCAGCCCGAACGCCCCGGTGATGAGGCTGGAGGCGAGCAGACCGAGGGGCAGGAAGTAGCGCGGATTGCTGCGGTCGGAGACCGACCCCATGAGGAACTTGGACAGCCCGTAGGCGACGGACAGCCCGGTGAGCGCGGTACCGAGCGCCGCCTTGGTGTAGGAGGGGTGCGCGCGCAGGATGTCGGGGATCGCGAGCGCCAGATTGTTACGGACCAGGTAATAACCGGCGTAGCCGATGAAGATGCCGGCGAACACCTGACGACGCAGACGCCGGTAGGTCGGGTCGACGCGCTCGGGTGGCAGCGGCGCGACGGCAGGCGCGGGCTTGAGAAAGGCGAACATGTGGGCCGGCGATGATGCCAGCGGTCCGCTCCGAACGATACCTGCGGCGCAGCGATTCCCTAGCGGGCGCCGTGACGCCGCAGCAGCTCCGCCAGCTCGGCGTTGCCATCGCGCAGCGCCGCCGCGAGGGGCGTCTGACCGGCGTGGTCGGCGAGGTTCGGGTCCGCGCCGTGCTCGAGTAGCAGCCGCGCGGTGTCGGCATGCCGGCCCTGAATGGCCGCGAGCAGCGCGGTGCGGCCGGCGGCGTCGGCCGTGTTGACCGCACGCCCCTCTTCCAGCAGTGCCGCGACGCGCGCGCTCGCTCCCTGCGCGGCGAGGATCACCAGCGGGTCGGGGCCCGCCACGGGGGTCGCCGAGGCGTCCGCCGCCATCGCGCGGGCGCCGCTGGCCTCACGAGCCGCCGGTGGCGCAGCGGGGTTTGCGGCCTTCGCGGCCGAGGGTGCCGGGACGGCGGTGATCGAGGCGATCGCGCCGGGTGCGGCAGGCGGCGGCGCCGCTCCGGGTGGGGGGAGGTCCTGGGCGGATGGGTGCCGGCCGGCCGGGGGTGCTGCGCCGGGTGCGGACTGCACCGTGAGTTCATCAGCAGGCGGGGATGGCGCTCCGAGCTCGACCACCACGGGCTCGTTCCTCACCATCCGCGGTTGGACTTTTGCTGGCTCGCGCAACCGGTGCAGCAGCAAGGGCGCAAGGGTGAGCCCGGTGAGCGCCGCGGCCGCGAGCGTTCCGAACACGGCCGGCCGCCAGGGGATCGCCCGCGGACGGGGCAGTGGCACGATCCGCCCGCGCGCGCGCTGGGCTGCCAGCTCGTGGGCGTAGCCCACGATACGCTCGCGCACCGCGGCCGAGGGCTCCCTGGCGTCCTGCGCCGCGAGTCGCCGGTACTGCCGCGTCAGCTCCTCGTCTTCGTCCGTCCCGCTCATGCACACTCGCTCAACAGCTCGCGCAGACGCGCCCGTGCGTAGCGCAGGCGGCTCTTGGCGGTCTCGAATCCGCAGCCCGTCAGGGCGGCGACTTCCTCGACGCTCAGCCCGCCCTCCATCTGCAGCAGCAGTGCGTCGCGTTGCTCCCCGGGCAGCTGCGCGAGTGCCCGGGCCAGCGCACCGCCCTGCTCCGCGGCCGCCGCCCGGGCAAAGGGCTCCGCCCGCTCCTCCCCCGGAAAGCCGTCGGCCTCCATGCCCAGCGTCTCGAGACTCACGCTGCGGCGCTCGCGCCGCAGCGCATCCACCAGGTGGTGATGCGCGATGGTAAAGAGCCAGGTCGTGAAGCGGGCGGTCGGCTGGTACTGCGGAGCGGCGCGCGCCACTGCGAACCACACCTCCTGCAGCAGCTCCTCCGCGAGCGCACGGTTGCGGACGTTGCGCAGCAGGTAGTGCCACACCCGCCGCTCGTGGCGTTGGTAAAGTCGCTCGAACGCGGCCGCCTCACCGCCCGCGTAGCGGCGCAGCAGCTGTGCATCAGCCTCCGCGTCCTCACCCATCCGGTCGATTATGGCAGGGTCGGTGGCCTTAGCCGGGCGGGTCGGGCACGTAGCGGTCCGCGGCGTTGCTGCCCGGGAAAGCCTCGGGCCGCGCGGGCGTCGGACGCGGCCGGTGCACGACCCCGAGCGCGATCAGGTTCTCCAGGCTGTCGTAGCGGATGCGGATAACCTCGCTGGGATGCTCCTGTTGCCGCTCGAACAGAGTCTCGGTCACATAGGAGGACTCGCGCGTCCCATGGCCGGTGCCCAACCGCGGCGCGACTGCGGCCGCAGCGCCGGCCAGACGCTCGGCGCCTTGCCCAGCCATCGCCGCGTTGGACTCGCGCGCGGCATCGGCCGCCATGGGGGCGCGCGGGAATCCTTCTGCGCCCGGGGCGATCACCGCCGCGGGGGCGCGTTCGCGGAACAGCGCGACGCCGACGACACCCACGTTCTCCGGCCGGCCGGTGCGGCTGGCGTAGGCGTCGGCGAGCGCTGTGAACGTGAAGGCGGCAACCTCGCGGTCGGACTTGCGCCAGCCACTGATCTCATAGCTCTCCCCGGGCTCGAACACGTAGCCGCCCTGCCCGAAGGCGGCGCTCGCACCGGTGATGACATTGATCCCGTCCACCGCCGTGACGGCGAGCAGCCGCCCGCCGCTGCGGTTGCCGATGCGAATCGCATAGCGCGCACTGGGCGTGCCCGCCACCCAATACTCGCCGTGGTGATAGATGACCGGCAGCGTTGCGCCGGTGTCCCGATCGACGATCGTCACATCCGCCAGGGCGCCCACCGCGAGCGCCGGTGCGCTCAGCGCGAGCGCCACGGCGCCCCACAGTACTCTCCAGAGCCTCATAGCCCCTCCGCTTGCCGTGTCCTCGCCAGACTGAAACGGCGCGGCGGCGCCGGGGGGGTTAAAGCGCGGGTTATGTCGCGTGCGGCGGAGCTAGAGCAGGCCGAAGACCGCCACGCCGTTCTGCTGGCCGACGAACACCTTGCCGTCGGCGACCACGGGAGTGATGAACTTGTTGCCGGTGCCGAGCTGATCGCGTCCCCCGGCGGCCTGGGCGCTGTTGTACAGCTCGTGCGACAGGTCGGTGGCATCGTAGGCGTGCAGCACCGCCGGATCGGAGTTCTCGTGGGCCCACACGATCGCGTTTGCCGTGCCGCTCGCGGACACCGACGGCGCGGTGCCGGGATAGGTGAAGCTGTTGGACGTCGTCGAGCTCGGAGTGCTCGAGAGCAGCGCGTCGTGCACCGCGAAGGCGCGCAGCGCGTCCCCGACCGGCCCGTAGTAGAGCGTGCCGTTGAAATAGGCGGGTGTCGACCAGATCCCGCCGCCGAGCACCGAGTTGACCTGCTGCCAGATCTGGTTGGTCCCGGCGGCGAACTTGCCCATGGCGCCGCGCTCGACCACGTAGATGTTGCCGTCCTTGCCCGCGCCGACGGCGAGCTGGCGCACCGTGCCCGACGCGTCGGTGAGGTCCGGCAGCAGGAGGACGCCGCCGGAGCCGAGGTCCACGTCCCGGCTGGACTCATCGAGCACGTTGGACATCGTGAAATAGTCGGCGACCTGCAGCGTGCCGCCACTGGCGACGAGCTTGAGGAAGCTGTTGCCGTAATCCGCTCCGCTCGGGAAGCCGCTGGCGGTGAGGCTCGTCTCGAAGGCACCGTTGGCGGTGAGCAGGTAGACGTTACCGCTCGTGTCCGCGGCGGGGCCGCCGCCGCTCATCCAGATGGCCGGGCCGGCGCCCCCGCTGTTGGGGGCGACGTCGAGCACCGCGGTGCGCGCCAGCGACTGCGCATCGAAGGCGATGACCCAGCCCGAATACGGCGCGACGTCGCAGTGTGAAGTCCAGCTCGTATAGAGCGTTCCCTGCGACAGCAGCAGCGCCGCGCGCTCGACGTACTGCGCCGGATCAAAGGTGGTCGCCCCGCCGGCGACGGCGAACGAGGCACTGATGTCGACGGGCCCGCCGAGTTTCTCCGCCCCACTGGTGAGATCGAGCGCGTGCAGGCGCTGGTGATAACTGGAGCTGCCGCTGGTCTTGGACATCGCCACGACGTAGATGAGGCCGGCGCTGCGATCGATCACCGGGGTGCTGGTCACGCCGATGGTGGGCGAGACCTGGTCGCAGCCGTAGGGCGGCAGATCGTCCACCGTCTCGTTGCTGCCCAGCAGCGACACCTGCCACAGGACCGCTCCCGAGTCCGCATCGAAGGCGTAGACAGTGTCGCCTTCGCTCGCCACGTAGACGACGTTGTGGGTGCCGCCCATGAGGCTCAGCCCGGAGAGGTACAGGGGCTGCGCGTCGACCTTGGCGTCGGTGGCCAGGAAACGCAGACGGCCGAAGCTGCCGCTGTTCACGTTGGCCGGCGTGAGCACCGTCTCGGTGAGATTCGCGCCGCTGCGGAAGGTGTCGTACTTGTAGGTCACGACGTCCGTGCCGGAGGCCGGCGTGGGCGTCGGACCGGGCGTGGGGGTCGGGGTCGTCACGCCGCCGGTACCGCCCGTGAGCGCGCTGCCACCGCCGCCGCAGGCCGCGAGCGTCGTGAGCGCCGCGAGGCACAGGGTTCGAATTGAGACTGCACCCATCATCCGTGACTCCGCCACTGGCTTTGAGCGTTTACGCTCGCATGCAGCGCCGCGGCCCGGCAATCCGTCGCCGGCTGACAACACCGCGGGCGAACGGAAAATTCACAGGGTGCGGCACCTGACAAGCAGCGGATGCCGTGCGGTCGTGCCGGTACCGGCCGCAACGGCGCCGGAGCTGGAACGCCGGTCAGGGCTCCCAGGACTCGGTGGCTTCGTCCTTGGGCACCGGGAGCGATTGCAGGTAGGTCACCAGCGTCCAGATGCCCTCGGGACCCAAGGTGCCGCCGAATGCGGGCATGCCCTTCGGGCGTCCGTAGTAAATCGAGGCGAAGATCTCGGCGTCGGAGCCGCCGTAGCGCCAGCGGCCATCCCCGAGCGCCGGCCCGACCCAGCCGGAAGCATCCGTCCCATGGCAGCCGTCGCAGTTCATGCTGTTGAAGAGCAGCGCGCCGTTACGGGCCACCGCCGCATCGCCCCGATGCGGATTCTGCGGCGTCGCGCCCGGTGGCAGCACCTCGCCGGCGGCCACGTGATCGACGTAGCGCACCGCCGGCGGGGCCGCGTCGGCCGGCGCCGGGGCCGGCGGGGGGCGCTGGCAGGCGGCGAGTGCGGCGAGGCCGACCAGCATGATCGCGCGGCGCAGCCAGGAGCCACTCATAGGCCGAAGATCCAGATGAGGCCGCCCTGGCTGGTGTGACGGCCGATGTCCTTCATGTAATCGACCGGTGCGCGCACGTCCGCCGGGTCCTCCGAGCGGATGTCTCCCGTGAGCAGCGCCCAGTCGCCGCCATACCCGGCGTACACCGCGACGTACTGCCGGCCATCGGGCGCGCGGAAGGTAATGGGGTTGCCGATCACCCCCGAGCCCACCTTGAACTTCGAGAGCACCTTGCCGCTGCGCGCGTCGATCGACTTGAAGTAGCCATCGAGCGTGCCGTAGAAGGCGACGTCCCCTGCGGTGACCAGTGCCCCGCTCCAGGTCGGGAAGTCCTCCTTGTTCTCCCACACCTTGCGCCCGCTCACCGCGTCCCAGGCCATGAATGAGCCGCGATAGCCGCCGGGCCCGGGGTGGTAGGGACTGTTCACGCCCATGTACGGCGTGCCCTTCAGTCGCGTGCTGCGCCGGCTCTCGAAGTCCATGCACAGGTTGTTGGTCGAGCTGTAGAAGAGGTGCGTGCGCGGCGAGTACGCCGGCGGCGAGGAGGGACTCACGCCGCCTTCGAGGCTCGGGCAGATGCCGGTGACGTTGCCGCGCGTGGCACCGGTCTGCTTCGCGTCCACCAGCACCGGCCGGCCGCTGGTCAGGTCGATCGAGGATGCCCAAGTCACGGGCACGAAGGACGTCGCCGACAGCAGCTTGCCGTTGGTGCGATCGAGCGTGTACGCGAAACCGTTCTTGTCGAAATGCACCAGCGCGTGCGTCGTCTTGCCGGCGATGGGAAGATCGACCAGCACCATCGCGCCGGTGGAGTCGTAATCCCAATTGTCGTGCGGCGTGAACTGGTAGGCCCACACCAGCGAGCCATCTCCCGGACGACGGGCGAGCACGCTCGCGGTCCACTTGTTGTCCCCCAGGCGCTGCTCGGCGTTGTAGGGCGCGGCGTTGCCGGTGCCGTAGTAGAGGAGATCGAGCTCCGGGTCGTAGGAGATCCAGCCCCACACGGGCGCCCCCGCGGTCTTCCAGCTGTCATTCGCCCAGCTGCGCGCGCCGAGATCCGTGCCCTCGTCATACGGCGCCCTGAAGACGCCGGGCTTGGCGAGGACCTCGGTGTCGGGGCCGCTGTTGCGCGCGGTCCAGAGGACGTGGCCGTCGCTGAGATCGAGCGCCTTGAGCCAGCCGTAGATGCCGAATTCACCGCCCGAGGCGCCGATGATGACGCGGTCCTTGATGATGACCGGGGCCATGGTCATCGTCTCGCCGTTGCCCAGGTCGGCGCTCTGCACGTTCCACACCTCGCGGCCGCTCGTCGCGTCGACCGCCACGGTGTGGCCGTCCAGGAGGTTGTAGACGATCTTGCCCGCGGCATAGGCGGCGCCGCGGTTCACGACGTCGCAGCAGGAGATACCGATCGCGTTCGGGCTGACGTTCGGCCGGTACTTCCAGCGTAGCGGGTAGCCCTCGCGGCTGAGGTCGAAGGCGTAGAGCACATTGGGCCAGGGGGTGACCACGTACATCGTCTGGCCGATGACGAGAGGCTGGCCCTCGTGACCGCCCAGCACGCCGCTGGAGAAGGTCCACACCGGGTGCAGCCGCGCGGCATTGGCGGTGGTGATGTCGGCGAGCGGGCTGTAGCGCGTGGTCGCGTAATCGCCGGCGGGCATCGTCCACTCGCCGCGCGGCGGCTCGGCCGCGCGCGCGCCGAACCCGGCGAGCAGCGCCCACCCGGCGAGGAACAGGCGGACCACAGCCCCGGGCCGGGACCGGCCTTTGTTCGACGGGTTCTCGTACACGCCCCTCTCCTCGCGCCCCGCCGCGATGATGGACGCACTCACCCGAGCCTGACAAGCTGAGCGCTCCCGCCGCAGCGGCCAGCGCGCGTGCTCAGGTGCTGGGACGGGCCGGAATGCTCAGGCCGCGCGCGACCGCGGGACGCGCCAGGAACTGCTCGAGCGCGCGCGCCACCTGCGGGAACTCCGCGAATCCCACCAGCGCCCCGGCGTCGTAGTAGCCGACGAGGTTGCGGACCCAGGGGAAGACGGCGATGTCCGCGATCGAGTAGTCCGCCCCCGCGAGCCATCGGCTGCGCGCCAAACACTCCTCGAGTACCCCCAGCAGGCGACGGCTCTCGGCCACGTAACGATCACGCGGCCGCTTGTCCTCGAACTCGCGGCCGGCGAACTTATGGAAGAACCCGACCTGGCCAAACATGGGGCCGATGCCGCCCATCTGGAACATGAGCCACTGGAGCGTCTGGTAGCGCGCCGCCCCCTCGCGCGGCAGCAGCGCCGCGGATCGCTCTGCGAGGTAGACCAGGATCGCCCCGGACTCAAAGAGGGCGAGCGGCTGCCCGCCGGGGCCCTGCGGATCGAGGATCGCCGGGATCTTGCCGTTGGGATTGAGCGCGCGGAACTCCGGGGAGGCCTGCTCGCCCGCGTCCAGGTGCATGTAGTGCGCCTCGTAGGCCAGCGCAAGCTCCTCAAGCAGGATCGATACCTTCACGCCGTTGGGGGTCGGGGCGGAGTAGAGCTGCAGGCGCTGCGGGTGACGCGGCGGCCATTTGCGGGTCACCGGGAAGTCGCTCAGATCAGTCATGCGCACCTCACCGGGCCAGCATAGGGCCGTGCCGGGCGCGCGGCTCCTCTCATCGGGGGGAGCGCGCCTGATCCGAAAGCCTCACGGTCCGGCCGCGAGCGCGTGCACGAAGAAGGTGTAAGTGTCGCTCTTCTGCAGGATCGCCTGGCTCACGGTCTCACCGCCGGCGTGACCCGATGCGACGTCCACCGCCAGCAGGATGGGGGCGGGACCGGCCTGCGCCGCCTGCAGCGCCGCGGCGAACTTGTAGGAGTGCATCGGCATGACGCGGGTGTCGTGGTCGCCGGTAATGATCAGGGTCGCCGGGTAGCGCACGCCGCTGCGTACGTGATGCACCGGGGAGTAGGCGTAGAGCGCGGCGAACTGTTGCGGATCCTCGGGCGAGCCGTAGTCACCCTCCCAGCCCGCGCCCTGGCCGAAGCGGTTGAAGCGCAGCATGTCGAGCACGCCCACCTGCGCGACCGCCGCCCCATAGAGCTCGGGGCGCTGCGTCAGGCAGGCCCCCACCAGCAGCCCCCCGTTCGAGCCACCGTAGATGCCGAGGCGGGCGGCGCTCGTGAAGCCCTGGGCGATCAGCCATTCGGCGGCGTCGATGAAGTCATCGAAGACGACCTGCTTGTGGGTCAGCGTTCCCTGGCGATGCCAGGCTTCCCCGTATTCACCGCCCCCGCGTATGTTGGCGATGGCGAACACGCCGCCGTGCTCGAGCCAGGCGATGCGCGCGGGGTCGAAGCGCGGCACGATGGAGACGCCGAACCCGCCGTAGCCATAGAGGATGAGCGGGCGTCGCGCGTTCAGGTCAAGTCCGCGGCGATAAGCCAGCAGCAGCGGGATGCGGGTCCCGTCGCGGGCCGGATAGAAGACCTGCCGCTGCTCGAAGGCCGCCGGGTCGAAGGCCACGCGCGGCGGCCGGAAGGGCTCACTCGTCCCGCGGGCGAAGTCGTAGCGGTACACGGTCATGGGCGTCACGAGGCTCTCGAAGCCGTAGAAAGTCTCCCGGTCGCCCGGGTGGCCCTCGAAGCCGCTCGCGGCACCCATCCCGGGCAGCGCGATCTCCCCGAGCGGACGGCCCGCCGCGTCGAAGCGCGCGATGCGACTGTGGGCGTCGTGCAGGGTGCGCACGATCAGCTCGTGATTGACGAGCGTGACGCTGTGGCTGTCGACGCCGAGATCGATGGCCTCGGTTCCCTCCGCCACGATCTCCTGCCACGCCACCGTTGTGGCGGTGGGGTCGAGTGCGACGATCCGCCCATTGGGTGCCTCGAGCGAGGTGAGGAAATAAAGTCGCCCGCCGTCCGAGCCCACGTAGTCGAAGGCGGCCGTGAAGCCGCGTGCGATCGGGCGCGGCGTCGCGGTCGGGTCCTGCAGGTCGAGCAGGTAGAGGTCCTCACGGCCCGTGTCCCCGACCTCCCCTTCGCCGCACGCGATGATCAGCCAGCGCCCATCCTCGGAGAGCGAGGGCAGGTACTGCCAATCCGGGTGCGCGCGATCGCCGAAGATGCGGCGGTCGGCGGCAGTGGGGGTGCCCAGGGCGTGATAGAAAACGGCATGGTCGCGGTCCGCGGCGGTCAGCTCCGCGCCGGCCGGCGGGGCGGGGAAGCCCGCGTAGTAGAGCCCGCGCCCGTCGGGAGTGAAGACGGGCGGGTAGTACTTCGAGTGCCGCAGGATCTCGGGCAGGTCCGCCCCGGTGGCGAGGTCGCGGATGTGCCAGTCGGTCCAGTCCGAGCCTCCCACCGAGACCCCGTAGGCGAGGAGCGTGCCGGAGCGGTTGGCGACGTACTCGCGCACCACCGGGTGTCCGGCGGCGGGCAACACGTTCGGATCGAGGGCCACCTGCGCCACCGCCCCGAGCGGCTGCGCGCTCAAGAGCACGCTCTGTTCCTGCTCGCCGGTGTCGCTGGTATAGAAGTAGCGGCCGCCCTCCGCAAACGGTACCCCGGTGCGCTGATAACGGTAGAGCTCGGTCAGGCGTCGGCGCATCAGCGCCCGGCCCGGCAGCTGGGCAAAATAACGGGCGGTCAGCTCGGCCTCGGCGTGCACCCACGCGCGCGTGGCCGGCGCGTCGAGCGATTCGAGCGGGCGGTACGGGTCGGGGACGCTGACTCCGTGATAGTCATCGCTCGCCGCCGCGCGCGGCGCCCGCGGGTAACGCAGCGACTGCCCCGGCAGCGTCGCGCACGCCCAGAACACGGCGCAGAGTACCGCGATTGCGCCTAGAGCACCGGTCCTGCCCGGTCTCATCGGGTCCTCCCCGGGGCCACGCAACGGCCCTCCTCGGCGATTATGCCGGAGCGCCTCCGTCTCCCGCCGCGCATACAATCCCCGGATGCTTCACATCGGCATCGTCGGCTGCTCGGCGGAGGGCGCGGCGCTCTGCTACCGCACGGTGTGCCTGGAAGCGGAGCCCTGGCTGGGCCTGCACGCCCACCCCGAGGTGACGCTGCACACCCATGCACTGGCGCGCTACGTACCGCTGCTCGATGCCGCGGACTGGCCGGGGGTCGCCGCGCTGATGCTCGACAGCGCGCAGCGGCTCGCCCGGGCGGGTGCCGACTTCCTCATCTGCCCGGACAACACCATCCACGCGGCGATGCCCTACCTGCGCGCCCGTACGCCGCGCCCGTGGCTGCACATCGCCGAGGTGGTCGCGCTGCAGGCGCGGGCGCGCGGCTACCACCGCCTCGGCATCACCGGCACGCGCTACCTGACCGACAGTGAGGTCTACCCGCAGGCGCTCGAGGCGCAGGGCATCGAATTCGTGCGCCCCTCGCCCGCCGCGCGCGCCGAGATCAACCGCATCATCTTCGAGGAGCTGGTGCGCGGGCAGCAGCGCCCCGAGGCGGTGCGCTACTTCCAGGAGGTGTTCACCGCGCTGCAGCGGGAGGGCTGCGATGCGGTGGTGCTCGGCTGCACGGAGGTCCCGCTCATCATGCACGACGGCAACTCGCCACTGCCCACACTCGACTCCACGCGTCTGCTCGCGCGCGCGGCCCTGCGCCGCGCCATCGGCCTCTAGCCTGTCCTAAGTCTTCCCGGACGCGCGCCTGTGAACGGTGCGGAGCACCACGCGGGACTCAGACGATGGGATCGGCGCGCCGCGCCGCGCGGCGCGGCTGGGTCCCGTCGGGCTGCTGCCACACCGGGCGTCGCATCAGTGTGCTCTTGCCGAAGAGGGACTCGATCAGGTCGACCGCGAGGAGGGCGGTGCCATTGCGCACGTCGAAGGCGGGGTTGAGCTCCACCACGTCGAGCGACCCGAGCCGACCGGTGTCCGCAATCATCTCCATGCACAGCTGCGCCTCGCGGTAGGTGGGACCGCCGCGAACCTGCGTGCCCACGCCCGGCGCGATCTCCGGGTCGAGAAAGTCGACGTCGAAGCTCAGGTGCAGGTGGGTCTCGGCGTCCACGCCGGCCAGTGCCTGCTCCATCGTGGCACGCATGCCCATCTCGTCGATGTGGCGCATGTCAAAGACGTCCAGCCCCTGCGCATGCACGAAGCGGCGCTCCCCCTCGTCCACGCTGCGCACGCCGATCTGTCGCACCCAGGCCGGCGAAATGGCCGGGGTGCGCCCGCCCACACCGGTCAGCTGCGGCGGACCGAAGCCGCACAGACAGGCGACCGGCATGCCGTGCGCGTTGCCGCTCGGGGAGAGCTCACGGGTATTGAAGTCCGCATGCGCATCGAGCCAGAGGATGCGCAGCTTGCGTCCGGTGTCACGGCAATGACGGGCGACGGCGCTGATCGAGCCGATGCTCAGGCAGTGATCCCCGCCGAGCAGCAGCGGCAGGCGCCCGGCGCGCAGCTCGCCGTACACGCTGGCGTGGACCAGCTCGTTCCACTGCGTGACCTCGGGCAGGTGCCGGTAACCCTCCCGGGGCGGCTGCCACGGGTTGCCGGGGCCGCTGAGGTTGCCCAGGTCGCAGACCTCGAGCTCGCGCGCGCGCAGCGCATCCGCCAGTCCCGCCACCCGCAGCGCCTCCGGTCCCATCGAGGCGCCCCGGTCCGCGGCGCCCACGTCGGTAGGGGCACCGATCAGCGCCGCGATGCGCGGCGCGCTCACGCGGCCACCCCGCGGGCGCGCAGCGGCGCGGCGAGGAGCGCAAAAAGGTCCTTGGGATCATCGAGGTCCGGGACCAGGTCGATCGCCGGCCGCGCGCCGGGCTCCTCGTGGTGGATGCGGCGCAGGTAGCGCAGCGCCGAGAAATCCTCGAGCGCGAAGCCGACCGAGTCGAACACCGTCACCTCGGCGGCGCTGACGCGCCCCACCGCAGCCCCGCGCAGCAGCGCGGCGAGCTCGGTGACCGGAAAGTCCGCCGGCATCTGCTGAATCTCGCCCTCCATGCGTGACTGCGGCTCGAACTCCACGACCACGCGTACGTCCGCCCGCGCGAGGATGTCGCGGTGCAGCTCCGTCTTGCCCGGGCAGTCTCCGCCGACCGCGTTCAAGTGCATGCCCGGGGCGATCATCGGCGCAGTGAGGATGGTCGCGTTGCGCTTATCGGCCGTCACGGTGGTGACGATGTCCGCGCCCTGGGCCGCATGCGCGGCGTCGGCGCAGCGCTGCATCCGCAGCCCCGGGAGGTGCAGCCGGGTGAGGTTGCGCTCGAGCTTGGCAGTCGCGGCGGAATCGACGTCATAGAGCCGCAGCTCGCGCACGCCGAGCAACTCATGAAAGGCGAGCGCCTGGAACTCGCTCTGCGCGCCGTTGCCGATGAGCGCCATCACCCGGCTCTTCGGGCGCGCCATGTGCCGCGCCGCGAGCGCCGAAGTCGCGGCGGTGCGCAGCGCGGTCGTCAGGGTGAGCTCGGAGAGGAGCAGCGGGTAGCCGCTCTGCACGTCCGCGAGCACGCCGAACGCGGTCACCGTGAGGAGTCCCTCGGCGGTGTTCTTCGGATGGCCGTTGACGTACTTGAAGGAATACAGCCGCCCATCCGAGGCGGGCATCAGCTCGATCACCCCCAGGGGGGAGTGGCTCGCGTGGCGGGCGGACTTCTCGAAGGCGTCCCAGCGGCGAAAATCCGCCTCGATCTCGGCGGCGAGCTCGGCCATGAAGCGGGCCGCTCCGCGGCGCGCCACGAGCTCGCGCACCCGACCGATACCGATGAAATCGACCATCGAAAACCCCCGCCTGAATCGGGGCGGCCCACCAAGGCCGCGCTCCCGCATACGCATGCTGAGGCCGGTCGAGGCTAAAATATAGTCAGGAAAGCGGTCGATATTTGCAGTCAATTGATCATTTTGCTACCGTCAATTATCTTTTTGACCGACAGACACCCATGGATGATCTGGATCGCCAGCTCATCGGACTGCTGCGGAATGACGCCCGGGCGTCCGTCGCCTCGCTGGCCAAGGCGCTGAAGGTCTCTCGCGGCACGGTGCAGAACCGCATGGCGCGCCTGGGGGCCGCCGGCACGATCCTCGGCTACACGGTGCGCCTTAAGCCGGACGTCGAGGAGCAGCGCATGCGCGCGTTCATGACGGTGGCGGTGGAGGGCAACCAGGTGGATGCGGTCATCCGTGCGCTGCGTGGGGAGACGGCGGTGTCGGCCCTCTACAGCACCAACGGACGCTGGGACGTCGTCGCGGAGCTGCGCGCGGACAGCCTCGAGGGCTTCGATCGCGCGCTCGCGCGCATCCGCCTCATCGAGGGCATCTCGCAGACCGAAACCAGCCTGCTGCTGTCGAGCTTCAAGTTCTAGCTAGAACCAGCCGTCATTCGCGCCGTCCCAGACATCGATGCGCGGCAGGCCCCGGTCTGCGCCGAAGGTGCCGAAATGCCCGGCATAGAAGGCGAGCGGGTGGCCCGGGCCGCGGCGCAGCGCCAGCACCTCGCCGACGATGATGACGTGGTCACCGCCTTCGTGCAGCGCCTGCACCCGGCAGTCGAATCGGCACAGCGCCTGATCGAGCTGCGCCAGCCGTGCGCCCTCCCCGGCCTCGAACTTCTCCGGCGCACGGCGCGCGAAATGCACGGCGAGCTCGCGCTGCTCGTGCGACAGGACGTGGACCGAGAAGCCCGCGCCCGGGGCGAAGGCGTGCAGGCTGCTGCTGCCTGCGGCCAGGCACCAGAGCAGCAGAGGCGGCTCGAGCGACACCGAACTGAAGGAGTTGGCGGTGACCCCGACCGCCGTGCCGTCGGGGCGCAGCGCGGTGACGACGGTCACGCCGGTCGCGAACTCGCCGAAGGCGTCGCGCAGTTCTCGCTCGGTGAAGGTGCTGCTCAAATGTCCCGCCATCGGCGCCGGCCCGCGCATCGTACGGCCTGGGATGGCTTTTTCAAGCCGGCGCCGCGGGGGTGCGGGTGAGTGCGAGCCAGTCGCGATCGCCCGGACCGAAGGCGACGAAGTGCGGATTGATGAGGCTGTCGCGCAGGTTGTAGTGCAGCGGCGCGCCGTCGAGTGTCCGCACCTCCCCTCCGGCGCCCAGCAGCACGGCGTGCGCGGCGGCGGTGTCCCACTCGCTCGTGGGTCCGAGGCGCGGATAGACATCCGCCGCACCCTCGGCCAGCAGACAGAACTTGAGCGCGCTGCCCACCTCGAGCAAGGCATGCGGACCCAGCTGGGCCAAGAAGGCGCCGAGGGAGCTGCCGCGGTGGGAGCGGCTCGCGGCGACGCGCACCGGCGTCGCGCTCGCGGGGCTGACCTTGAGCGCCGTACGCACGCCGCCGGACTCGCGCCAAGCCCCCGCGCCGGGCAGCCCCTGATAGCTCACCTCCCGCACCGGCACGTGCACCACCCCGAGCACCGGGCGGTGCGCTTCGATGAGGGCGATGTTGACGGTGAACTCGCCGTTGCCGGCGAGGAACTCGCGCGTGCCATCGAGCGGGTCGACGAGCCAATACCGTCCCCAGCCGCGCCGCTCGGCCCAGGCCGGCATCCCGCCCTCCTCGGACAGCACCGGAACGGCGGGGGCGAGCGCGTGCAGGCCCGCGACGATCAGCCCGTGGGCGCGGGTGTCCGCGTGCGTCAGTGGCGAGGCGTCCGCCTTGAGCGTCGCGGCGAGCTGGCCCGAGCCGTAGACGGCGAGAATCTCCAGGGCCGCGCGGCGGGCCAGCGCCGCGACCGGCGCGAGGAGCGAGGCGGGCGCGCGGCTCACGGCGGCAGCGTGACCTTGTGCGCCTCGAGGAAGGCGACGATCTGCTGCGCGGCCGCGGCGGCGCTCAGCTGCGTCGTGTCGATGCGCATCTCCGCCGCCTCCGGCGCCTCGTAGGGCGAATCGATGCCGGTGAAGTTCTTCAGCTCGCCGCGGCGCGCCTTGCGGTAGAGGCCCTTCACATCGCGCCGCTCCGCTTCGGCGAGGGGCGTATCGACGAACACCTCGAAAAATTCCCCCGGCGCGAACAGGGCGCGCGCCATGCGCCGCTCGCTGCGGAAGGGCGAGATGAAGGACACCAGCACGATCAGTCCCGCGTCCACCATCAGTCGCGACACTTCGGCGATACGGCGGATGTTTTCGACCCGGTCCTGGGCGGTGAAGCCGAGATCCTTGTTCAGGCCGTGGCGCACGTTGTCCCCGTCGAGCAGATAGGTGTGGCGTCCCTGCGCGGCCAACGCCTTCTCGACCAGGTTGGCGATGGTCGACTTGCCGGCCCCCGATAGCCCGGTAAGCCACAGCACGCAGGCGCGCTGGCCCTTCTGGCGCGCACGCAGCTGCCGGTCCACGTCCAGCGCCTGCCAGTGCACGTTCTCGGAGCGCCGCAGCGCGAAATTGATGAGGCCGGCGCCGACGGTGCCGTTGCTCAGGCGATCGATGAGGATAAAGCCGCCCAGTGCGCGGCTGACGGCGTACGGCTCAAAGGCGATGGCGCGATCGAGTTCGAGCTCGCACACGCCCACGTCATTGAGCTCCAGCCGCTCGGCCGGCAGCTGCTCGAGCGTGTTGACATTGATCTTGTGCTTGAGCGGCGCCACCGTCGCCGCGACCGTGCGCGTGCCGAGCTTCATGAGATAGGTGCGCCCCTGCAGGAGCGGCTCCTCATGCAGCCACACCAAGGTCGCCTCGAACTGACTCGCCACCTGCGCCGGCGACTCCGCCGCGACGATCAGGTCCCCGCGGCCCACATCGACCTCGCTCGCCAGGGTCAGGGTCACGGACTGGGGGGCGACCGCGAGGTCCAGCTCGCCGTCGGGTCCCAGGATGCGCGCAATGCGGCTCTCGCGTCCCCCGGGCAGGATCCGCACGGCATCGCCCGGCCGCGCCGTGCCGCGCGCGATCTGCCCGGCGAAGCCGCGAAAATCCGCATGAGGGCGGTTCACCCACTGCACGGGCAGCCGCAGCGGCGCGGCCGCGGCGACGTCTGGCAGCGGCGCATCCTCCAGCAGCCGCAGCAGCGGCGGCCCCTCGTACCAGGACATGCGCGCGCTCCTCTGGCACACGTTGTCACCCTCGGTCGCCACCACCGGGATCGCGCTGATGTCCGCCAGGCCGATCCGCGCCCCGAACGCGGCAAAGTCGGCCCGGATGCGCTCGAAGGTCGCGCGACTGAACCCGACGAGGTCCATCTTGTTCACCGCCAGCACTGCCGCGCCGATGCCGAGCAGCCGCGCCAGGTAGGCGTGGCGGCGGGTCTGGGTAAGGACACCCTTGCGGGCATCCACCAGGATGACGGCCAGATCGGCCGTGGACGCCCCGGTCACCATGTTGCGCGTGTACTGCTCGTGCCCGGGCGTGTCGGCGACGATGAAGCGGCGGCGCGGGGTGGCGAAGAACCGATACGCGACGTCGATGGTGATGCCCTGCTCGCGCTCGGCCTCGAGGCCGTCGACCAGCAGGGCGAAGTCGAGCTCGCCGGCGCGGCTGCCGAGCCGGCGCGACTCGCGCTCGAGCGTGGCCAGCTGATCCTCGAGCAGCGTGTTGGCCTCGTACAGCAGGCGGCCGATGAGCGTCGACTTGCCATCATCCACCGAGCCGCAGGTGAGAAAGCGCAGCGTCTGCTGCAGGGCCGGCGCGGTCTCGCCCGGCCGTGGCGCCACCTCCATCAGAAGTAACCCTCCTGCTTCTTGCGCTCCATCGAGGCGGCGCCGTCATGATCGATGGCCCGGCCGCGGCGCTCCGAGCTGCGGCTCGCCAGCATCTCGCGGATGATGGCCGGCACTGTGTCCGCCTCGCTCTCGATCGCCCCGGTGAGCGGATAGCAGCCGAGCGTGCGGAACCTCACCCGCCGGCGCTGCGGCACCTCGCCGGGCCGCAGTGGCAGCCGCTCGTCGTCCACCATGATCAGCATCCCGTCGCGTTCGACCACCGGGCGGGGCGCAGCGAAGTACAGCTCCGGCACCTCGATGCGCTCGCGCAGGATGTACTCCCACACGTCGAGCTCGGTCCAGTTGGAGAGCGGAAACACGCGCACGGTCTCGCCGGGGCGGTGCCGCGCGTTGTAGAGCGCCCACAGCTCGGGCCGCTGCTGACGCGGGTCCCAGCGATGCTGCGGCGAGCGCAGCGAGACCACGCGTTCCTTGGCGCGGCTCTGCTCCTCATCGCGCCGTGCACCGCCGAAGGCGGCATCGAAACCGTGCGCATCGAGTGCCTGGCGCAGCGCCACGGTCTTCATGACGTCGGTGTGCAGCTGCGAGCCATGGCTGATGGGGCTGATGCCACGCGCAAGGCCGTCCTGATTGACGTGTACCAGAAGGCTGAGCCGGTGGCGCCGCACCACCGCGTCCCGGAAGGCGTACATGGCGCGGAACTTCCAGGTCGTGTCGATGTGCAGCAGCGGGAAGGGCAGTGCTGCGGGGGCGAAAGCCTTGAGGGCAAGATGCAGCAGCACGGCGCTGTCCTTGCCGACCGAATAGAGCAGCACCGGTCGCTCGCACTCGGCGAGGACCTCACGCAGGATATGCAGGCTCTCGGCTTCGAGCCGCTCGAGGTGGCTGAGGCCGACGACCCTCTGCTGGTCCCCGCTCCGGGCGTGCGGCATGGGCGACATAGGTGCGGTCAGTTTCGCAGTTCTAGCGCGAGGCTGGCCAGTTTAGAGGCCCGCGGCGGGTGCCCGAGGCAGCGCTCACCGGCTGCAAGGACGTCGCAATCAACGTCGGGTGTCACTGGCGGTGTCAGATTGCATCAACAAGTGGAGCAGCACTCCGCCGCCGGACCTCGATCTCGGGCGTATCCGTCACCTCGCCCGCGCGGCAGCTAGCCAGGTCTTCGCGCACAGGGACGAGCCCGTCGCGGCCGGTGGCCCTTGCGAAGGCCGACCGTTCCGGGCGCACGCTTTGCCGAAAATGCGACACGGGCGCTGGAGATACGCTGGGTAAAGTGCTCTACTGACAGACGTGCCGCACCGCTATTGGTCCGTGCTGCTACCCGGCCTGCTGCTTGGATGCCTCGCCGCCGGGCCCCTCCGCGCCGATGACCCCGCCCCCGACGTGCAGCCCCCGGGCCAGGCTCCCGCGGCCACGCCCCCCGTGCGCCCGGAGGATCTGACCGAGATCGTCATCCAGGCGCCCGAGCCGCGCTACGTCGCCCCGACGCGCCGCGATCGCATCGGACGCATCTGGGCACCCGTGCTGATCGATGGCAAGGGACCTTATCGTCTGGTGCTGGACACCGGCGCCAGCCGCTCGGCCATCACCGTGCGCACGGCGCAGAACATGGGCGCACCGCCTTCCGAGGACGGCTCCCTGCGCGTGACGGGGTTCACCGGCAGCGCCGTGGTGCCGTTCGTGCACGTCGGCCGCATGGAAGTCGGAGACCTGCTCATCGGGCCGGCGGACCTGCCGGTGCTCACCGACGTGTTCGGGGGCGCGCAGGGGGTGCTCGGCATCGAGGGCCTGGGCGATAAGCGCATTTACGCGGACTTCACCCATGATCGGCTGGAGATCGCGCGCTCCCACGGTGAGCGCGCGCGGCGTGACTTCACCGCGGTGCCGCTGCGCATCGAGCACGGGCTGCTGGTCGCGGACGTCAAGGTCGGCAGCGTGCGCGCCAAGGCCATCGTCGACACCGGCGCGCAGGGGACGATCGGCAACAACGCGCTGCGCGATGCGCTGATGCGCCATCCTCCCCGCAATGCCGCGCGCCAGGACATCATCGGCGTCACCCTGGACGTGCAGACCGGTGATTACCTGCAGGCGCCGGACATCGACTTCGGGCATCTGCAGGTACACGGCGTGCACGTCACCTTCGGCGACATGTACCTCTTCCAGCACTGGAAGATGACCGACGAGCCGACCCTCACCCTGGGCATGGACCTGCTCGGGTCTTTCGACGTGCTGATCATCGACTACTCACGCAAGGAGCTGCAGATCCGGCTGCGCAACTACGCCGGACCGATGATGCACTGAGCGGTGCGCTCAGGAATCCGGGCGCGTGGCCGCCGCCCCGCCCAGGCGCAGAAAGCGCCGCCGCTCATTCCACTGATGGCGCGCGTGCAGACGCTCGGACTGGTTGCTCGGCTCAGCCGGCAGCGCCTGCAGCGCACGCAGCGCGGCGGCATGCGCCATGGCCACCGCTGGATCACTCTGCAGCAGCGCCCGGTAGTGCTCGAGGAAGGCCTGCTCGGCCGGCGTGTCACTGCCGCTCAGCAGCTCGCGCGCATGCGCCCCGATCGCGGCACTCTCGCTCGCCGGCAGCTCCTTGGCATAGGCCAGCGCGTGGTCGATGTCGGCGATCAGCCGATAAAGCGGCTGCAGCCACGCCCACTCGGGACTCTGGGTGATCTGCTTCAGCCGCTCGAGCGGCGTCGCGGGAGGGGCGAAGTGGCGCTCTGCCTCGATGACCGCGGCGAGCACGCCCTGCAGCGCCTCGCTCCCGGCGCGCAGCTGCTCAAGCCAGGGCTGGGATGCCGCCATGAGGTTGCTCCGCGATCAGCAAGGGTGCAGTGTACCTCAGCGCGCCCGCGCCCCGGCCGCGAACGCCGCCGCGTCCAGTTCGCACAGAGCGCCGACGCGCTCGAGCGTGAGGTCGGCGGGCGCGCAGGCGGCCTGCTCACCCGCCTCGAGCGCGTAGTGGCCCTGGCGGACGAACACCGTGGTGACGCGTGCGCCCCAGCTGCGCTTGATCGCATCAAGGATACGCAGCTTGTCGTCGACCACCACGTAGTGCGCGGCGGGGTGGCGGCGGGCCACGGCGCCGAGCATCTGTTCCTTGTGCAGGTAGATGAGCACGCGCCCCTGCACCGCCTGCCACAGCCCCGAGCGCTGTACCTTGCGCGGCTGGAAGACCACGTCGCCGTCGGACAGGATCACCGTGGAGCCCGCCCGTGCGCAGTGCGCGAGCGCGTCGAGTGCGCCCGGGTACAGCCGTGTCGCGAAGGGGTACTCGAGCAGGAAGAAGGACAGCGCCAGCAGCTGTGGGTCGTCCAGATTCTCGAGGCGGTAGCGCTGCAGCGCGCCCAGATAGTCGGCATAGCCGAGCTCGCTCCGCAGGGCCTCGAAGATCGCCCAGTAGCGCGCGCGGGCGGCGGCGCCGAAGGCCTGCTCCAGGTGCTCGCTCAGGTCGGTCTGGACCGCGTCGTTGTCGAGCAGCGTGTTATCGACGTCGAACAGGAATACGGTCGCGGCGTCCACGGCTGCGCTCCGCTGCGGGCGGGATTTTGAGTGTACAGGGGGCGACCGTCGCGGTCGCAGAGGCGGTGGACGGGCGCCCGCCCACCGCTCGGGAGGCTCTCAGCTGCGCGCGATCAGCGGGCGCTGTAGCCGCGCGCGTCGAGGCAGGCGATCATCGCCCGGCGGTACTCCGCCGGATTGCTGCGCCCGCCCTGCCCGGGCCGGGTCGGGTCGTAGCCGGTCTGGTTCACCGCCCAACTGTGGCACTCGTAGCGATCGGTGTTCGTCTGCTGCTCGTTCTGCCCGTTGCGGGGATACACGAACACGTCCGCGGCCGCACCGACGGCGCCGGCGCCGTCGCCGCCACCCGCGTAGGGCTCAGCGGAGACCGCGTTCGCGTCCGTCGTCGTGTCGTAGCTGGCGTCGCCCTCGACCGGCGGCGGATCGGACACCACGTAGCCGTTGTAGGCCGGATTCCACGTGTAGTAGAGGTTGTCCCAGTAGTAGTACGGCAGGCCTCCCCACCAGAAGGTCGCGTAGCCGAAGGGGAGCACCGGCAGGAACCAGGCGAAGCCCGGCCGGAAGTAGCAATGCGGCCAGTACACGCCGTTCCAGTAGCCCCCGCCCCAGTAGTGCGCGCCGTGCCAGTAGCCGTTGCCCGGCACGTACGAGTGACCGAAGGCGCCGTGGTAGTAGGCGGGCCCGTGATGCGCGCCGACCCAGCCCGCGCCGGGCGAGGCGAAGTGCGTGGCGTGGCCGGCGATCACCGCCCCGTGCGCGGCGTGCGCATACGCCGTGCCATAGCCGGGGGAGTAGGTGCGCGCGCCCGAGAAGTGAGTGCCACTGAAGTGCGGGACCGCGGAGTAGCCGCCAAAGTGGCTGCCGCCACTGAAGTGGCCGCCCCCGCCGAAGTGGCTCCCGCCGCTGAAGTGCCCGCCGCCACCACCGCCAAAATGGGCGCCGCCTCCGCCACCGCCGCCACCGCTGTGGCCGCCGGAGTGCTGCGCCAGGCTGAGGCCGGGGGCGCCCGCCACGGCGAGCCCGAGCATCAGGGCCGACAAAGTGCGAACAAGTGGTCGCGTAGTCACGGCATGTTCTCCGCTTCAGGCGGGGCTCGTGCAGGGGCCGAACCGCTTAGCTCGATTAGACGCCTGCCCGCGGTCCCCGTTCAAGGTCACGTCCCTCAGAACGCGGCAGGGGGGTCCCGGCTGACATAAAGGTGTGGTCGCGGCGGGGCTTTAAAAGGCCCATTTTCCGGGCGTTATGCCCGGGCCGGTCGTTCCCGGCCCCTAGAACACCATGTTCAGCGCGACCGCCGTCGTCACGGTACCGCTCGCGTTCCGGCCCCACTCGAGGATGCGCACCCCCAGCAGCACGCCGATGGCAGCGCTGAGGTTGTACTCCACCGCTGGGGCGATTCCCGCCCAGTAGCCGCTGCCGGTGGTGAGCGCCACCGGACCCGCCGGCTCCCGTCCGCGGACGCGCGTGCTGGCGTTGGACTGGTACACAAGATCAAGCGCCAGCACCCACTGACGGGTGAGGCTGTACTCGCCGGCCAGATCGACATTCAGAGTATCGCCGGGGAAGGCGCGGCCGATGAAGCCGAAACCGGTGCCATACACACTCGCATCGTGCACGCCCGTGCCGAGCGCATGGCTGTACGCGAGGTCGAGGCGACCGCGCAGGATCCGGCCGTTGGGCAGCCAGAAATAATCCTGCGAGTACAGCGCGAGGGTCGTGGTGTACGCCCCGCCGCCGGTCCCGGCGCTCGCGCGGCTCAGCCGCTCGTAGCGCCCGGTCGGCAGGGTCTCCTGCAGAATGAGGGCGACCGCGGGCAGGCCGCGCGCCTCGTCGTACTGCAGCAGCCCGTAACCGGCCTGCAGTGTCAGGTCCCCGATGTCGACACCGCGGCTCGCTGCTCCCGCCGGCGGCACATCGTGGAAGAAGCGCGGGATGAGCCCGACCGTCAGCCGCTCGCGCAGGCCGTAGAGCATGTAGGTGAGCGAGCCGAAGTCGTGGTCGGTGGGCTGGGTGCTGCGCCGGCCGTTGCGATCCAGGGTCGAGTCGGTCATGTCATCGAACAGGTAGGGCTCGAGCAGCACGTGCCCGGGCGGCAGGGTGGCGGCCCCCGGCGCGACCATCGGACCGGTCCACCAGGCGTCATCGCGCGATTCGCGGTCGCTGGCGGCCGCCACCCCCGCCCCGAGCAGCGCGACCACGAGCCACCCGCTGCGCCATGCCGCCATGCGCAGGCAGTCTGGCCGCCGCGCGGCCACCCCGGCATTCCGCTTCTTGCTTCCCCCGGCGGGGGCCGGCCGATTTTCCATAAGCGGGCTGTGATCCCCGTCACGCTGCGCAGCAGCGATGAACTTTTCGTCACGTGAGTCGGCCGGGCGTAAAGCTGCGACGTTGTTAACGCCCAGCAGCCGGGGATCCCGGCTCAATACCGACCGCCTAACAGGCTTCACAGGAGGAGACCCAATGAAGAGCATCCGCACCGCCGCGACGCTGGCCGCCCTGGCCCTCGCGCTCGGAGCCACCAGCGTGTCGCTGGCCGACACGCAGTGGCAGAAGAACCATCCGCGCCGTGAGCAGGTGAACAACCGCCTCGCCAACCAGAACCGCCGCATTCACCAGGAAGTGAAGGAAGGCGAGATGAGCAAGGCGCAGGCCGCGAAGCTGCACGCCGAGGACCATGCGCTCCGCCAGGAGGAGCGCACCATGGCGAGCACCAACCACGGCCACATCACCAAGGCCGAGCAGAAGTCGCTCAACCAGCAGGAAAACCAGGTCAGCAAGCAGATCGGGCAGTAACGGACGGCAGGAAGCCGACCGGCGGGGGCGCGCCCGTGGCGCCCCCGCATCTTTTTCCGCGGGTCACGCGCGCAGCGAGAAGGGCGTGAAGTCCGTGTCTCGATCATAGAAGTCCTCCTGCTCGGCGCGCTTGAGGAAGCCGACCACCCGGTAGGTGAGCGGCGTGGCGACGATCTCCCAGCCGGACTTGAGCAGGTACTGGGTCAGGGTGACCTGCAGCAGCTGCTCGAGGGGCCAGAGGCCGCCGAAGGCGATGCTGTAGAACAGTCCGGAGTCCACCAGCTCGCCGGCGAGCGTCGAGCCGACCAGCCGCGTCCACAGCCAGCGGCCGCGGGTCCAGATCTTCATCTTGGCGAGCACGTAGCTGTTGATGAAGGAGCCGCACCAGAAGGCGAGGATCGAGGCGCAGATGATGCGCGGAGTGTTGCCGAAGATCGCCTCCACCGCCGCCTGCTTGTCGCGCCACAGCTGCGCGGGCGGCAGGTGCACCACGACGCTCGCCATGATGGCGGCGAAGATGAGCGCTGCAAATCCGCTCCACACCACGCGCCGGTCGCGGGCGTAGCCGTACACCTCGGTGAGGATGTCCCCGAACAGATAGGAGATGGGGAAGAAGAGCACGCCGGCGAGGAAGGTCACCGTGCCGAGGCCCGGCACGTGCACCGCCGACAGCTTCGCCGGCCCTATCAGGTTGGCGCAGAGCAGCACGCATACGTACGCACCCAGGATCAGGTCGTAGTAGCGGTAGCTGCGCGCCGGGCGCGGTACCCTCATGCCGGCGGCGCCGGCAACACGGTGGCCGCGGCGCTCCCGAAACCGATGCGCGCGTAGCCCTCCCGCTCGCACCAGCCTGTGAGAATGACCCGGTCGCCGTCCTCGAGAAAGCTCCGCGTCTGCCCGCCGGGCAGGGTGAGCGGCTGCCGGCCCCCCGCGGTCAGCTCGAGCAGCGAGCCGGCCTCCTGTGGCTGCGGCCCGGACTGCGTACCGCTGCCGAGCAGGTCGCCGGGGCGCAGATCACAGCCGTTGACGGTGTGGTGGGTCAGCATCTGGGCGATGCTCCACCACGCATGCGCGAAGCTGCTGCGCGTCAGCCGCACGGGCGCGGCCGCGGCTGCGCGCTGCGCCGCGGTCTCGAGCCATGCCTCCAGCGTGAGGTCGATCGCGCCGCCCTCGCGATTGGCGGCACCGTCCAGGTACGCGAGCGGCGGCGCGTCCCCGGGCGGACGTGCGAGCGGCGCGCGATAGGGGGCGAGGGCCTCGAGGGTGACGACCCACGGCGAGACCGTGGTCGCGAAGCTCTTGGCGAGAAAGGGGCCGAGCGGCTGGTACTCCCACGCCTGGATGTCGCGCGCCGACCAGTCATTGAGCAGGCACAGGCCGAAGACGTGCTCCTCGGCCGCCTCGAGCGGCACCGTCGTGCCGGCTGCGTTGCCGGGTCCGACGTAGACCCCCACCTCCATCTCGAAGTCAAGCCGCTGCGAGGGGGCGAGCACGGGCACGCTCGCCCCGCGCGGCAGGATCTGTCCGCGCGGGCGCGCAAAGTCCACGCCCGAGACCCGTACCGAGGAGGCGCGGCCGTGGTAGGCGATCGGCACCCAGCGGTAGTTCGGCAGCAGCGGCTGCTCGGGCCTGAACATGCGCCCCACCGCCGTGGCGTGGTGGATCGAGGCGTAGAAATCGGTGAAGTCGCCGATGACTGCCGGCACGGTGAACTCGACCGCGTCCTGGGGGATGAGGTGGGGCCGCAGGGACGACTCGAGCGCGGAACCCTCGCGCAGGGCGCCCGAGAGCGCGGCGCGCAGCGCGCTGCGCCGCGCACCCGGCAGGCCCATGAGGGTGTTCAGGGCCGGCTGCGCCGCCGCGGCGAGCGCCTCGCGCACCGGGTCCGGCCAGCCGGGCAGCCGAGCGAGCCCCGCGAGGTCGAGCACCTGATCGCCGATGGCCACGCCGCCGCGGAAGGCCTCGTCGTGGCGCGCGCGCCGGAACACCGCGAAGGGGAGGTTCTGCAGCGGGAAGTCCGCCTGCGGAGCCTGCGCGGACCCGACCCAGCTCCGCAGGGCAGGGTCGTGCGTGGCGTTGAGCGCCCTCATCGCCGGCGTGGTCGCGTGCGGGCGCGGCGGACCGGGCGCGTCGCGGTGCGGAACTGCCGGGGCAGGCCCTGCCACACCGCGCCGTAGTCGGTCTGCAGCAGCGGACTGTCGAGGGCGTAGCGCGTCGGGTGCAGCACGCTGCGCGTCTCGAACATGAAGGCCATCGTGTGCTCGATGCGCACCGGTTGAGAGGTGTCGGCGCTGCTCGCGCTGGCATGGGTCGTCGCGTCCGGGCCGTGGCCGCTCATGCAGTTATGGAGCGAGGCGCCGCCCGGGGCGAAACCTTCAGCCTTGGCGTCGTAGACCCCCTCGATGAGTCCCATGAACTCGCTCGCCACGTTGCGGTGGAACCAGGGAGGACGGAAGGTGTCCTGCATGACCAGCCAGCGCGGCGGGAAGATCACGAAGTCGAGGTTGTCGACCCCCGGGGTGTCGCTTTGCGACTGCAGCACCAGGAAGATCGAGGGATCGGGGTGGTCGTAACTGACCGAGCCGAGCGTGTTGAAGAGCCGCAGGTCGTACTTGTAGGGCGCGAGGTTGCCGTGCCACGCGACGACGTCCAGCGGGGAGTGGTCGATCGGCGCCACCCACAGCGTGCCACCGAACTTGGCCACCAGCTCGAAGTCGCCTTCGCGCTCCTCGTACCACGCGACCGGCGTCTTGAAGTCGCGCGGGTTGGCAAGGCCGTTGGCACCGATCGGACCGAGATCGGGCAGCCGCAGCGGCGCGCCGAAGTTCTCGCAGACGTAGCCCCGCGCGCCCTCCCCGGCCAGCTCCACGCGGAAACGCAGCCCGCGCGGCAGCACCGCGATCTCGAGCGGGGCGACCTCGAGCCTTCCCAGCTCCGTGGCGAGGCGCAGGGTGCCCTCCTGCGGCACGAGGAGCAGCTCGCCGTCGGCGCTGTAGAAGAACCGCTCCATGGAGCGGTTCGCGGTGTACCAGTAGAGGGCACACCCCTGCTGCAGGCCCGGCGCGCCGTTGCCGGCCAGGGTCGCCAGGCCGGCGAGGAAGTCGGTCGGGCGCCGCGGCAGCGGCGGGGGATTCCAGCGCAGGCGGTTGGGCCCGGGGTTGGCGCCGAAATCCGCGCTGATGTCCCCCGCCGGCAGGGCCCGGAACTGACCGTGCACCGCCGCCGGGCGAATGCGGTACAGCCAGCTGCGCCGGTTGGTGTGGCGCGGCGCGGTGAAGGCGGTGCCGGAGTACTGCTCGGCGTACAGCCCGTGCGCCGGTCGCTGCGGGGAGTTGCGCCCCAGCGGCAGTGCGCCGCGCAGCGCCTCGGTGCTGAAATGATTGCCGAAGCCGCTCAGGTAGCGCGGCGCGGACTCCCGCCCGGACTTGCCGACGACGCGGCGCATGGCTACTCCCGCTCGGTCACGCGGCGGCATTATACTGGCCGCAGACGGTTGCACACGCAACTTTTTCGGGAAGACGCCGTGACATCGCTCAGTGTGCGCAGCAGCCTGCGGCTGACCGCCTTCGTTCCGTTCCGGCTCAACCGCCTCGCCGAGGCGGTGAGCGAGGAGCTGGCGCTCATCTACCGTGCGCGGTTCGGCCTGGAGGTCGGCACGTGGCGCGTGCTCGCCACGGTCGGCGCCGAGCGCACCTGCACCGCGCAGTTCATCGCCGCCAGCACGCGCATGCACAAGACTCGCGTCAGCCGCGCCATCGCCGAGCTGCTGACGCGCGGGCTCCTCGAGCATGGCACCGGCAGCCGCGACCGGCGCGAGCAACCGTTGCGGCTCGCCCCCGCCGGCCGGCGCCTCTACACCCAGCTGGTGCCGCTCGTGCTGGCGCGCGAGGCGCAGCTCCTCGGCTGCCTCGCGGAGGCCGAGCGCCGCGCCTTCCTGAGCGCGCTCGCGAAGCTCGAGTCGCACCTGCGGCTCTGACCCGTGCGCGCTGGTAACATGCCGCGCATGGCGCGTCTCGCGGTAGCTCTCGCGCTTCTGTGCGTGGCCACCGGCGCCGCCGCGGCGCCCGAGCTGGCCCGTTCCGCGCTGCTCAGCGTCCACGGGGTCGCCGCGCCGGGCGGCCTCGCGCTGACCGTGCAGGGCGCCCTCGACCGGCCACCCGCGGTGAGTGCCGTCGCCGCGCGGCTCGGCAGCCGCGAGATCCAGGCGACGCAGCGCGCGGACGGCAGCTGGTGGCTGCCTCTCGGGGCCGCGCCCGCAGCGCGGCTCGAGCTCGTGGTCACCCACGATGGCATCCGCGAGCTCCTCACCGCGCAGGCACCGGCGACGACCGCCGCGGATCAGCCGGCCGGAGCGGCGGGCCCCGTCGCCCGCCGCAAGCAGCTCCTCTGGTGGGTCCTCAACATCGCGATCGTCGCCATCGCCGCGCTGGTGATCTCGCGGCGCGTCGGCTAGACGCGCGTCACTGCGAAGTCAGCGCGCGCAGGAAGCGGTAGAAGAAGCCGTTCGCTGTGTCGAACGAGGTGATGCGCAGGCGCTCGTCCTGGCCGTGCATGCGCATGTCGTCGCTGTCCACCGCGACGCCGCTGATGCCATAGCTGGGGATGCCGGCCGCGACCGTATAGATGCTGTCGGACGCGCCGGCGCTCATGTACGGGATGACCCTCAGCCCCTTCCAGGTGCTGGCGGTCACCCGCTCGAGCGGCTGCACCACCTCCGGCATCAGCGGCGGCGGCGGGAAGCCCTTGCGGTCCGAGCCGCGCTCACGCACCTCGCCGTTATCGGCCACGTAACGCACCGTGACGTGCGCATCGGCGATGACGCCGATCAGCTGCTGACGAATCTCTTCCTGCGAATGCCCGGGGAAGATGCGGCAGTTGATGTTCGCCTGGGCGCGCTGCGGCAGCGCGTTGTTGGCATGGCCACCCTCCAGGCGGGTCGCGACGCAGTTGGTGCGCATGATCGCGTTGTCGGGCACGCTGGCGGACAGGCGCTGCACCGCGGCCTCATCGGGCGGGTCGCGCAGGATGCCCTGGATGTCCGCGGCGCGCTGCGGCGTGGCCACCTTGGCGATGCTCTCGAAGTAGGCGCGCGTGACGGTGTTGAGCTCGAAGGGGAACTGGTACTGCTGGACGCGCAGCAGCGCCTGGGCGAGCTCGTAGATGGCATTGTCCGGGCGGGGCTCGGAGCTGTGGCCGCCCTTGTTGGTGACGGTGAGCTGGTAGTCGGCGTACACCTTCTGCGAGGCATCCAGCCGGAACGCCTGCGGCACACCGTGCTCGCTCTCCACCGAGTAGCCGTCGGTGTTGATGGCGAAGGCCGCGTCCACCAGATCGCGGTGGTTCTTCAGCAGCCAGTCGACGCCATTGCAGCAGCCGCCCTCCTCGTCCGCGGTGAGCGCCACGATGATGTCGCGGTCCGGGCGGTAATTCTCCTGCTTCATGCGCAGCAGCGTCGCCACCATGATGGCGTCGTCGTCCTTCATGTCCTGCGTGCCGCGGCCGTAGAAGTAGCCGTCCTTCTCGACGAACTGGAACGGGTCGGTGCTCCAGTCCGCGCGCGCGGCCTCGACCACGTCGAGGTGCCCGATCAGGAGCACCGGGCGGTGCTTGCCGGTCCCGTGCAGGCGTACCACGAGATTCTTCTTGCGCGCATTGTCGCCGAGCACCTGCACGTCCGCGGGGGGGAAGCCGGCCGCGCGGAAGCGCTGCGCCATCGCCTCCGCGGCGGTGGTCACGTTACCCACCGAGTCAGTCGTGTTGATCTCGACCAGCTGCTTGAAGATCTCGCGGGCGAGCGCGTCCGAGGCCTGGTCGGCGCTGGGCGCGGCCGCGCCCGCTCCGAGCACCACGGCCGCCAGGCCGACCCACACGGCTTGGAGGGGCTTCATGGCTTCTTTCCTGGGTTGTCCTGGGTAGTCTGCTCGGGGTGTGGCGCGAGCACGAGCAGCTTGAAGCTGCCGGCAACCGGCGCCGGACGCGGGTGGGGCTGCTCGGCGCTCGCCGCTGGGGCGGGACCGAAGTCGGCGGTGACCAGATAGACACGGTGCCGCAGGGCATCGAGCGCCATGGTCCGCGCGCCGCGCGCGGTCACGGCCGCCTGGGCGGGCCTGGGCGCCCCGCTCGCGTCCTGGCTCAGTACCGAAAGCACCCCCTCGCCGCAGGAGGCGAAGATGAGGCGTGCCTGGGGGTCGTAAGCCGCCGCATCCACCCCGGCGCCGATGGGTGCGGTGCCGAGCACGTGACCATCGTGCGTGTCGAGCGCCACCAAGGTGCGGTTGCTGCAGGCCGAGAACAGCTGCCCGCCCGCGGCGTTGATGGCCAGCCCGGAGGGCTCCTCGCACCCCGGCAGCGGCCACTCGGCGATCACGCGCAGCTCGCGCGCATCGAGCACCGCGATCTTGCCCTGGTCCTCGATGTTGACGTAGACGCGGCCCTGTCCGTCACTGGCGGCGAATTCCGGTTTACCGCTGAGCGCGACGGTGCCGGTGACCTCGTCCTTGTCGGTGTCGATGACTGTGGCGTTGTTGCTGTGGCCATTGAAGGCCCAGACGCGGCGTGCCGCCGGGTCATAGATGATCGCATCCGGGTTCTTGCCCGTGCTCTTGATCTCCTTCAGACGCTTGAGTGAGGCGAGGTCGAACTCGACGATGGCGTCGGCCCGTCCCGCGCTGATGTAGCCACGGCCGAGCTCTTCGACCGGTGCGATGCCGTGCACACCGGGGGTATCCGCCACGCTACCGACCGGCTGGAGGGTGCGGGTATCGATGACTTCCACCTGCGTGCCGTGGGCGATGAAGAGTCGTCCGGATTTGGGCGCCAGGCTCAGGTAGTCCCAACCCCCCTCCCCGCCCAGGGTCACCGTCCGCACGACCGTGTACGCCGGGGCGGCGGCGGCCGGCAGCGCCGGCAGCGCGAGCGGCAGTGCGCACAGCACCGCCCCCCACACCCTCACTGCAGCACCCGCGCGCACAGGTTGAGGAGCGGCGCCGGCGCCACGCCCAGCGCCAGCACCGCGAGCGCATTCAGTCCGAGCGCCAGGCGCGCCCCGCCGCCACGTGCGGCCGTCGGCGCCGCCGCCGGCGGCTCGTCGAAGTACATGAGCTTGATGATGCGCAGATAGTAGTACGCCCCCACGACCGACATGGCGGCGGCGATGATGACTAGCCATAGATGTCCGCTCTCCCACAGCACCTGAAAGATCCGCAGTTTTGCCCAGAACCCGACCAGCGGCGGCACGCCCGCGGTCGAGAACATCAACAGCAGCATGCAGAGCGCCAGCAGCGGGTCGCGCTGCGCCAGCCCCCGGTAGTCATCCAGCAGGTCGGCCTCGAAGCCCCGGCGGCTGCTGAGCAGGATGACGCCGAAGGAGCCGAGCGCGACCAGCACGTACACCAGGGTGTAGTAGAGGGCGGCGGCGTAGCCGTCCGGCGTGCCGGCGATGAAACCGAGCAGGATGAAGCCGACGTTGGCGATGGTCGAGTACGCCAGCATGCGCTTGAGGTTGCTCTGCACCAGTGCGACCACGTTGCCGATGATGAGGGTCAGCACCGCCAGCGGGACCAGCATCTGCGACCACTCGAGCTCGGTCCCGCCCAACCCCTGCGCCAGCAGCCGCAGCGCGAGCGCAAAGTACGCAAGCTTCGGCACCGTGCCGATGAAGAGCGTGACGCTGGTCGGTGCGCCCTCGTAAACGTCCGGCAGCCACATATGAAAGGGCACGGCGCCGAGCTTGAAGCCGACGGCCACGACGACGAACACCAGGCCGACGATTACGCCGAGCGGTGAGGGGCTGTTGAGCCGGGTCGAGATTTCCCCCAGGTCGAGTGTGCCGGTCAGGCCGTAGATGAGGGACATGCCGTACAGCAGCGCCCCGGAGGCGATCGCACCGAGCACGAAGTACTTCATCGCCGACTCGGCGGCGACGCCCGAGTCCCGGTCGAAGGCGACCAGCGCGTACACCGATAGGGCGAGCAGCTCCACCCCGAGATACACCGTCAGCAGGCTGTTGGCGGAGATGAGCACGAAGATGCCGAGCAGCGCGGTGAGGGCGAGCACGTAGTACTCGCCGCGCAGGATGCGCCGCTGCTCAAGGTAGGCGCGCGAGTACAGCAGCCCGAGCGCGAGCACCAGGAAGCCGGCGAGCTTGAGCAGGTAGCCGAGCTCGTCGGCGACGTACAGGCCATCAAACAGCAGCCGGCGGGTGGTCACGTGCGCATAGCTGACGGTGAGCGCGGCGCACAGGGCGAGGACCGCCAGGGTCAGTGTCGCGGTCAGGGCGCGGCGGCCGAGGAACACGTCAAGCAACAGCAGCGCGCAGATGCCGACGGCGAGCGCGATCTCGGGGGTGGCGAGCACGAGGCCGCCGAAGTCCGCGGCGGGGTTCACGGCGCACCCAGCTTGGTGGCGATCGCCTGGGTCACGAGGTGCTGGATGGAGGGCTGCAGGACCTTCAGCAGCGGCGCCGGCCAGATGCCGACCAGGAGCACCGCGGCGGCGAGGGCCCCGAGCACCAGGAACTCCCGGCCGTCCAGATCCTTCAGGGCCGCGACCCGCGGGCTGGTGACGGGACCGAACACCACGCGCTTTACCAGCCACAGCGTGTAGGCGGCGCCGAGCATCAGCGTCACCGCCGCGAGCAGGGCGTACCAGAAGCTGGCGCGGAAGCTGGCGATGATGACCAGGAATTCGCCGACGAACCCCGAGGTGCCGGGCAGGCCGGTATTGGCCAGTCCGAACAGCACCATGAACGCGGCGAAGGCCGGCATCGTGTTGATGACGCCGCCGTAGTCGGCGATCTGCCGGCTGTGCATCCGGTCGTACAGAACCCCGACGCACAGAAACAGCGCTCCCGAGATGAGCCCGTGCGAGATCATCTGCACCATCGCCCCGTCCATGCCCATCCCGGCCCCCTGCACCGTGCCGGTGTGGCGCACGATCTCGTAGACGACGAACGCGCCGAGGGTGACGAAGCCCATGTGGGCGATGGAGGAGTAGGCGATCAGCTTCTTCATGTCCTGCTGGACCAGTGCCACGAAGCCGATGTACACCACCGCGATCAGCGACAGCACGATGATGAGGGCGTCGAGCTCGCGACTCGCGTCCGGGGCGACCGGCAGGCTGAAGCGCAGGAAGCCGTAGCCGCCCATCTTCAGCATGATCGCGGCCAGGATCACCGAGCCGCCGGTCGGCGCCTCGACGTGCGCATCGGGAAGCCAGGTATGCACCGGCCACATCGGCACCTTGACCGCGAAGGCGAGCAGGAAGGCGACGAAGATCCAGCGCTGTTCCTCGAGCGTGAGCGGCAGCGCCTGCATGGCCGCGATGGCGTAGCTGCCCCCCTTGACGTACATGTAGATGAGCGCGACCAGCATGAAGACCGAGCCGAGGAAGGTATAGAGAAAGAACTTGAGGGTGGCGTAGACACGGCGCGGCCCGCCCCAGATGCCGATGATGAGGAACATCGGGATCAGCATCGCTTCCCAGAAGAAATAGAAGAGCAGCGCGTCGGCAGCGCAGAAGACCCCGAGCATCAGCCCTTCCATGATCAGGAAGGCCGCGAAGTACTGGGCGGCGCGTTCACGGATCACCCGCCAGCCGGCGATCACGACCGGTACGGTCATGAATGCGGTCAGCACCACGAGCGGCAGCGAGATGCCGTCGACACCGAGGTCGTAGAGCGCATGAAAGCGCGGGATCCACGGCAGTGTCTGCCGGAACTGCAGCGCGGCGCTCGCGCGGTCGAAGCCATACCACAGCGGCACCGTGAGCGCGAGCGTCGTCAACGAGCCAAACAGGGCCAGCCAGCGCCCGAGCCGAGCGCGCTCCTCCCCGAGCAGCAGGATCAGCACGCCGGTGCCGATCGGCAGCCAGATGAGCGTGGACAGCAGCAGGTGCTGGTAGGCGGGCGGGTGCATCAGGCGTAGGCCAGGAACCAGCCGAGCAGCACCGCGAGGCCGATCACCATCCAGAACGCGTACGAATACAGATAGCCGCTCTGCAGGCGCCGCGCGAGCCCGCCGAACCAGCCCACCGTCAGCGCCGAGCCATTCACGAGCGCGCCGTCGATCAGCGCCTGATCGCCCCCCTTCCACAGCGTGATGCCGATGCCGCGGGTGAGCGCGGCGACGACGTGCTCGTTGAACCAGTCGAAGTAGTACTTGTTGACGAGCAAACGGCGCAACGGCGCGAGGCGCTCGGCGGCGCGCGCCGCGAGCGCTGGCCGCCACAGGAAGCAGACCCAGGCGGTGAGCACACCCGCGGCGGCGCAGAGGAAGGTCGGCGAGGCAAAGCCCTGCACGGCCATGAGCAGCGCGCCCGGGTACTCCTCCGCCACGCGCGCCAGGGGGTTGTGACCGGGCAGCACCAGGAGCGAGCGCCCGAAGTAATCGCCGAAGAGGATCTGGCCCACCGTCAGCGCGCCGATCAGGACCGAAGGGATCGCCAGCGCGATGAGCGGCAGCGTGACCACCCACGGGCTCTCGTGCGGGTCGGCGGGCGCGCCGTGCCCGGCGTCGGGCTCGTGGTGGGTCTCGTGCCCCGGATCCGGATTGCCTTCCTGCGCCGCGCGGGTGCTGCGGAAGCGCTCCGGACCATGGAAGGTGAGGAACAGCATGCGGAAGGTGTAGAGCGCGGTGACGAATACCCCGCACAGCACGCACCAGTAGGCATAGGAAGCGCCGAAGCGGTGCGAGGCGGCCGCTGCCTCGATGATGGTGTCCTTGGAGTAGAAGCCGGAGAAGAATGGCGTGCCGATGAGCGCCAGTGCCCCAATCCAGCAGGTGATGGCGGTGATCGGCATGTAGCGGGCCAGCCCGCCCATGCGCCGCATGTCCTGCTCATGGTGCATGCCGATGATGACCGAGCCCGCCGCCAGAAACAGCAGCGCCTTGAAGAAGGCGTGGGTCATCAGATGGAAGATCGCCGCGCCGTAGGCCGACACCCCGAGGGCGACCGTCATGTAACCCAGCTGCGAGAGGGTCGAATAGGCGATGACGCGCTTGATGTCGTTGTTGACCACTCCCAGCATTCCCATGAAGAAGGCGGTCGTCGCGCCGATGATCAGCACGAAGGACAGCGCCGGCTCGGAGTACTCGAAGAGCGGCGACATGCGCGCCACCATGAAGATGCCCGCGGTCACCATGGTGGCGGCGTGGATCAGGGCCGAGATCGGCGTCGGGCCTTCCATCGAGTCCGGCAGCCACACGTGCAGCGGCACCTGCGCCGACTTGCCCATGGCACCGATGAAGAGGCAGATGCAGATGCAGGTGAGCGCGTTGACCGAGCGCCCGCCGCCGAGGGCAATGCTGTCATGCGCCAGCCGCGCCGCCAGGCCGAAGGCATCCTTGTAGTCGACCGAGTGGCTGAAATAGGCGACCGCCGCGATGCCGAGCACGAAGCCGAAATCGCCGATGCGGTTGACGATGAAGGCCTTGAGGCTGGCGAAGATCGCCGTCGGCCGCGTGTACCAGAAACCGATCAGCAGGTAGGAGACTACCCCAACCGCTTCCCAGCCGAAGAACAGCTGCAGGAAGTTGTTCGCCATCACCAGCATCAGCATGCTGAAGGTGAAGAGCGAGATGTAGGCGAAGAAACGCGTGTAGCCCGGATCATCGTGCATGTAGCCGATGGTGTAGACGTGCACGCACAGCGACACGAAGGTGACCACCACCATCATGAGCGCGCTCAGACGGTCGATGAGGAAGCCGACCGGCATCGTCATGCCATCGCTGTGCAGCCAGGTGTAGACGGTACCGTTGTAGGGCGGCGCCCCGTCGACATAGACAGCCTTCAGCACCAGGCATGACAGCCCGCAGCTCGCCGCCACGGCGAGGATGGTGACGGTGTGTGCCCCGCGCCGACCGAGCCAGCGGCCCCCCAGCCCGGCGAGAATCGCCGCCACGAGCGGCAGCAGCGGAATCGCGAGCAGCAGTGCCGGTTGCATGCGCTTTCAGCCCTTCAGCGCGTTCAGGTCTTCGACGTTGATGCTGCGCCGCTCGCGGAATAGCACCACCATGATCGCGAGCCCGATGGCCGACTCGGCGGCCGCGACCGTGAGCACGAAGAACACGAACACCTGGCCGTGCACGTCGTTCAGATAGCGCGAGAAGGCGATGAAGTTGAAATTGGCCGCGAGCAGCAGCAGCTCCACACACATCAGGAGCAGGATGACGTTCTTGCGGTTGAGGAAGATGCCCGCCACCGCGATGGCGAACACGATGCCGGACAGAGTCAGCAGCTGCGCCAGGCTGATCACGGACGCGGCTCCGGGTCCATCTTAACGATGCGCAGCCGGTCCGCGGCCCGCACCGCGACCTGCGCATTGATGTCCTGCTGCTTGAGGTTGACGCGATGGCGCATGGTGAGGGCGATCGCGGCCACGATCGCCACCAGCAGCAGCATGGCGGCGAGCTCGAGCGGGTAAGCATAGCGGGTGTACAGCACGCGCCCGAGCTCGAGCGTGTTGCTGTAGTTGGGCGCCGTCGGCACCGGCCCGCGCGCGGCGTCGACCCCGAGGGTGCCGCGCGCCCACACGACCCCTGCGATCTCGAAGATGACCGCGAGCGCGGTGACGCAGCCGAGCCAGGCGAAGCGCGTGAACCCCTGGCGCAGCTCCGCCAGGTTGATGTCGAGCATCATGACCACGAAGAGGAACAGCACCATCACCGCGCCGACGTACACCAGCACCAGCACCACCGCCAGGAACTCGGCCTCGATGAGCAGCCAGATGGCGGCGGCGGTGACGAAGCACAGCACCAGTGACAGCGCCGAATACACCGGATTGCGCGCCCCGATCACCCCCAGCGCGCCGAGCACCAGCACGGTGCCGAACGCGTAGAACAGCCCCTGCACCAGCACCCCGGCACTCATCGGTACGGGGCGTCCGCGGCCTTGTCGGCGGCAATCATCGCCTCGTAGCGCTCGCCGACCGCGAGCAGCTTGTCCTTGCTCATGATGTTCTCCCCGCGGCGCTCCATGTGGTACTCGTGGATGCGCGTCAGCACGATGGCATCGACCGGGCAGGCCTCCTCGCAGAAGCCGCAGTAGATGCACTTGAAGAGATCGATGTCGTAGCGCGTGGTTCGCCGCGTGCCATCCGCCGCGACGTCGGAGTCGATGGTGATGCAGACCGCCGGGCACACCGCCTCGCACAGCTTGCAGGCGATGCAGCGCTCCTGCCCGTTCGGATAGCGGCGCAGTGCGTGCAGTCCGCGGAAGCGCACCGACTGCGGCGTCTTTTCCTCGGGATAGTTGAGCGTGTACTTCGGGCTGAACAGCGTGCGCAAGGTGACGCCGAGGCCCTGCACCAGCTCGGGCAGCAGGAAGGTCTTGAGGGGATTGAATGCCATGGTGCCCTTCAGTGCGACCACGGGCCGACGTGCCAGTGCGCGAGCAGCATCTCGACGCCGATCCAAACCAGGGTCACGGGGATGAGCGCCTTCCACCCCAGGCGCATGATCTGATCATAGCGATAGCGCGGGAAGGTGGCGCGAAACCACAGGAACAGGAATACCAGACAGAACACCTTCAGCAGCAGCCAGCCGAAGCTCGGCGCGCCGAGGAAGGTCTGCCCGAGACCGGGGTAGCCCTGCAGGGGTCCCTGCCACCCGCCGAAGAAGAACACGGCCGTCAGCGCCGAGATCAGGATCATGTTGGCGTACTCGGCGAGGAAGAAGAGCGCGAAGGCGATGCCCGAGTACTCGACGTGGAACCCCGCCACGATCTCGGACTCGCCCTCGGCGACATCAAAGGGCGCACGGTTGGTCTCGGCCACGCCGGAGATGAAATAGACCATCAGGAGCGGGAACAGCCAGAACCAGTTCCAGGTGAGCGGCCCGCCCGCCTGGCTGCGCACGATGGTGCCGAGATTCATGCTGCCGGTGGCCATCAGCACCCCGACCAGCGCGAACCCCATCGCGATCTCGTAGGCCACCATCTGCGCCGCCGAGCGCATGGCGCCGAGGAAGGCGTACTTCGAGTTCGTCGCCCAGCCGGCGATGATGATGCCGTAGACGCCCATCGAGGTGAGGGACAGCAGATAGAGAAGTCCGGCATCTGCCTGCGATACGACCACCGTCGGCGACAGCGGGATCACCGCCCAGGCCGCGAACGCCGGCACGAGCGCGATCAGGGGCGCGAGCCGGAACAGCCACTTGTTCGAGCGCTGCGGGACGATGACCTCCTTCATCAGCAGCTTGATCACGTCGGCGAAGGGCTGACCCAGCCCCGGGAACAGCCCGAGTATCCGCACCCGGTTAGGCCCGCGGCGCAACTGCATCCAGCCGATGACCTTGCGCTCCCACAGCGTCAGCAACGCGACGCAGATGATCAGCGTCAAGGTGATGGCGAGGATCCACGCGGTCGCCTGGGCGTAGGGCGGCCAGGTATGGAACGGCTGGTGCAGGTGCGGCAGCACGGGCGGCCTAGTAGCTCACCGCCGGCGTGCGCGCCTCGCGGGTCTTCTGCAGCGCGGCTGCACGGCGCACCAGGGCGTCGCACTGATAAAGCTGCACGTCCGGCAGCGGCTCGGGCGCCGGGGCGGTGGCGGCAACGCGATGGCTACCCCGATAGCCGCCCGCCGGCAGCTGCGCGCAGGCGCGACGCACCTCTTCGCGGATCTCCTCCGAGGACTGGTACTCGAAATCCGGCAGACCGAGGAGCGTGCCGAGCACCCGCAGGATCTTCCACAACGGGCGTGACTCGCCGAGCGGGGGTACCGCACCGCCCTGGCTCTGCCAGGTGCCCTCGCAATTGACGTAGGTGCCGGAGCTCTCGGCGAAGGAGCCCATCGGCAGGAGCACCTGCGCAACGTTCTCCAGCTCTGGGCTCGCGTAGGGGGTGACCGCGACCACGAACTCGGCCCCGCCGAGCGTGCGCAGCGCCTCGGGAGCCGCGGCATCGAGCGAGGGCTCGATGCCCCCCAGCAGCAGATAGGCGCGCAGTGGCTCCTCGAGCATCGCGCGGGCATGGCGACCGGGCCGGGCCAGCGCCTGCGCGCCGACGCCGCGGTGCGGGACCGCGCCCGCAAGGTAGGCCCCGGCGGCGTTCGCCCCCTCGGTGATGCGGCCGAGCTGCGCGCCACTCGCCGCGGCGATGGCCGCGGCCAGCGCACGCAGGTCCGCAAAGCGCGGGTGACGGGCCGCGAGCGCGCCCAGCCACACCGCACGCCCCGATCCGCCCGTCAGCTGCGCGGCGAGCGCGCGGTGCCCCTCTCCGGGCCGCGCCGCGTGCACGACCTCCACCAGGTGGCCGGGCACGGGGGCCGACTGCGCCTCGCTGAGCACCTTGAGCAGCGCGGCGAGCTCGTCCACCCAGGCCGAGGGCGGCACGATCAGGTTGCCCTGGAGCGGAAAGTGGTAGGAGAAGGCGGCAGGATTCAGCAGCGTGACGCGCGCGCCGCGACGGGCCGCCTGGCGCACCCGGTGCGCAAGCAGCGGCGCCTCGCGGCGCAGGTTCGAGCCGATGATGAGCAGGGAGTCGAGTGCGGGCACGGCGGCGAGGTGCATGCCGAGCCCCGGAAAGACCGGGTCGGCCTCCTGATCGCGGAAGTCGCGCTGGCGCAGGCGGTGATCGACGTCGGGGCTGCCGAGGCCGCGCGCAAGGCGGCCCGCCAGGTACAGCTCCTCGAGCGTGGCGCTGCTGCTCGCCAGCACGCCGAGCTCAGGCGCGCGCGCACGCAGACCCTCCGCCACCGCCGCGAGGGCAGTCTCCCAGTCGCTCTCCACCCATTCCGCGCCGCGACGCAGGCGGGGCCGCTGCAGGCGGTCCGCGCTGTAGATGCCCTCGTAGCTGAAGCGGTCCCGGTCGGAGAGCCATACCTCGTTGATCGCCTCGTTCTCGCGCGGCACGACCCGCATCAGCCGCCCGCGCAGCACGTGTGCGAACAGGTTGCTGCCGACCGGGTCGTGCGGGGAGATGAGCGGCACGGCGGTCATCTCCCAGGCGCGCGCGCTGAAGCGGTACGGCTTGGATACCAGCGCCCCGACCGGGCACAGGTCGATCACGTTGCCGGATAGCTCGTGGTTGACGGTGCGCTCGATATAGGTGCGCACGCGCATGTGCTCGCCCCGGAACACCATGCCGAGCTCCTGCACACCGGCGATTTCCTCGGTGAAGCGGATGCAACGCGTGCAGTGGATGCAGCGCGTCATGTCGGTCGCGATCAGCGGCCCGAGGTTCTCATCGGCCACCACGCGCTTGCCCTCGTTGTAGCGCGAGTAGTCGCGGCCAAACCCCACCGCCAGATCCTGCAGCTCGCACTCCCCGCCCTGGTCGCAGATCGGGCAGTCGAGTGGATGATTGATGAGCAGGAACTCCATCGTGGCCCGCTGCGCGCCGATCGCGCGCGGCGACTTGGTGAACACCTTCATGCCCTCGGCCACCGGCGTGGCGCAGGCCGGCATGGGCTTCGGCGCCTTCTCCACCTCTACCAGGCACATGCGGCAGTTGGCGGCCACCGCCAGCTTGTCGTGGTAGCAGAAGCGCGGCACGTACACGCCCTGCGCGTCGGTGACGCGGATGAGCATCTCGCCCTTCTTGGCCTTGACCGCGATGCCGTCGATCTCGAGGGTGACCTGCTCGTCCGCCATACGTTCGCGCCGGCCCTCAGGCCGCGCGCGCCCCCGTCTCTTCCACGATGCTGCGGCCGCCGTGCTCGATCATGTACTCGAACTCGTGGCGGAAATGCCTGAGGAAGCTCTGCACCGGCCAGGCGGCCGCATCCCCGAGCGCACAGATGGTGTGACCTTCGATGCGGTTGGCGACGTCGAGCAGCAGCGCGAGTTCCTCGCGGCGCGCCTGCCCGTCGAGCATGCGGCGCAGCAGCCGGTTCATCCAGCCGGTGCCCTCCCGGCAGGGCGTGCACTGGCCACACGACTCGGTCATATAGAAGCGCGAGATGCGCTCGAGCACCCGCACCATGCAGGTCGTCTCGTCCATGACGATGACCGCACCGGTACCGAGCGCGGAGCCTGCGGCCTTGAGCGAGTCGTAGTCCATGTTGGCCTTGAGAATGGTCGCGGCAGGCACTACCGGTACCGAGGAACCGCCGGGGATCACGGCCTTCAGGGCCCGGCCGCCGCGCACGCCGCCGCACAGCTGCAGCAGGTCGGTGAAAGGGATGCCCAGCGGCAGCTCGATGTTGGCCGGGCGCGCCACGTGCCCGGACACCGAGTAGATGATGGTGCCGCCGGAGTTGGCCGGCCCGAGCTTGGCAAACCATTCCGGCCCCTTGCGCAGGATGGTGGGCACGGAAGCGAAGCTCAGCGTGTTGTTGATGGTGGTAGGCGCACCGTACAGCCCGTAATTGGCGGGAAACGGTGGCTTGAAGCGCGGCTTGCCGGTCTTGCCCTCGAGCGACTCGAGCAACGCCGTCTCCTCGCCGCAGATGTAGGCGCCGGCACCGACGAACGTGTGCAGATCGAAGTCGACCCCACTGCCTTGCACGTTGCGTCCCAGCAGACCGGCCGCGTAGGCCTCGGCAAGTGCACCCTCGAAGCGCGGCACCGGTTCGCCGAGGAATTCGCCGCGGATATAGTTGTAGGCGACGGTGGAGTTGGTGGCGTAGCCGGCGATCGCCAGACCCTCGATCAGCGCGTGCGGGTTGTAGCGCAGGATGTCGCGGTCGTGGCAGGTGCCCGGCTCACTCTCGTCCGAGTTGCACACCAGGTACTTCTGCGCCGGGGAGTTGCGCGGCATGAAGCTCCATTTGACGCCGGTGGGAAATCCGGCGCCGCCGCGGCCGCGCAGGCCCGAGGCCTTGACCTGCTCGATGATCTGCTCGCGGGGCGGCTTCTCGCGCAGGATGCGCTCCCACACCTGGTAGCCGCCGATGCTGCGATAGGTGGCCAGCTGCCAGGGGCGCTCCAGGTGCAACGGCTCGAACACCGTGAGGTTGCCCCGCGCCGCGTACTGCTCCTCGAGGCTCACTTCAGTGCGTCCAGGATCTGCTCGAGCTTCTCGGGGGTGAGGTGCTCGTGGAAAGCGTGATCGACCATCAGCATGGGCGCGCCGGTACAGGCCGCGAGGCACTCCTCCTCCTGCTTGAGGAAGATGCGCCCGTCGGGCGTGCTCTCGTTGAGCTTGATGCCGAGCTTCTGCTCGGCGTGGCGCACCAGGGCTTCCGCCCCATTCAGCATGCAGGAAATGTTGGTGCAGATGCTGACGTGGTGCCGTCCGCACGGATGGATCTCGAACATGGAGTAGAAGCTCGCCACCTCGTACACCTGGATGGGCGGCAGTCCCAGGTGCTTCGCCACCGCGTCCATCAGCTCCGGGGTGAGGAAGCCGTCGTTCTGCTCCTGCGCCGCGCGCAGCGCGGCGATGCACGCGGAGCGCTGCCGCCCGGGCGGAAACTTCGCCACCCAGCGGTCGATCTCGGCGCGGGTGTGCGCGCTCAGCGGTCCGCCCGCGTTTGCGCCCGCCGCGCTCACCGGTCGATCTCCCCGAATACGATGTCCTGGCTGCCGATCACCGCCACCACATCCGCCAGCATGTGCCCGCGCGTCATCTCCTCGAGCGCGGCGAGATGCGCAAAGCCCGGGGCGCGGCACTTGAGGCGGTACGGCTTGTTGGCGCCGTCGGAAACGAGATAGACGCCGAACTCGCCCTTGGGTGCCTCGACCGCGGCGTAAGTCTCCCCCTCGGGGACCTCGTAGCCCTCGGTGAAGATCTTGAAGTGATGGATGAGCGATTCCATGTCGTCCTTCATGTGGCCGCGGCTCGGCGGGCGCACCTTGCGGTCATCGACCATCACCGCGCCGGGGTGGGCGCGCAGCCAGTCGATACACTGCCGCACGATCTGGTTCGCCTGCCGCATCTCCTCCACGCGCACCAGGTAGCGGTCGTAGCAGTCGCCGTTGACACCGACCGGCACGTCGAAGCGCATCTGCTCGTAGGCGGCGTAGGGCTGTTTCTTGCGCAGGTCCCAGGCGATGCCCGAGCCGCGCAGCATCGGTCCGGAGAACCCCAGCTGCAGCGCCCGCTCCGGGCTGACCACCCCGATGTTGACGGTGCGCTGCTTCCAGATGCGATTGTCGGTGAGCAGCGTCTCGAAGTCGTCGACCGCGGCCGGGAAGCGCGCGGTGAAGGCCTCGATGAAGTCCAGCATCGAGCCGGCGCGCGCCTCATTGAGCCGCGCCGCCTCCTTCTCCGAGCGCCAGCGCGAGGCCTGGTACTTGGGCATGCTGTCGGGCAGATCGCGGTACACCCCGCCCGGGCGGTAATAGGTGGCATGCATGCGCGTACCCGACACCGCTTCGTACACGTCCATCAGCTCCTCGCGCTGCTTGAAGCAGAGCAAGAACACCGTCATCGCGCCGATATCGAGGCCGTGCGCCCCGAGCCACATGAGATGGTTCAGGATGCGGGTGATCTCATCGAAGAGGGTGCGGATGTAGAGCGCGCGCGTCGGCGGGCTGACGCCCAGCAGCTGCTCGATGGCGCGCACGTAGGCGTGCTCGTTGCACATCATCGAGACGTAGTCCAGCCGGTCCATGTAGCCGATCGACTGGTTGAACGGCTTTGACTCCGCGAGCTTCTCCGTGGCGCGGTGCAGCAGTCCGATGTGCGGGTCGGCCTTCTGAATGACCTCCCCGTCGAGCTCCAGCACCAGGCGCAACACCCCGTGCGCGGCCGGGTGCTGCGGGCCGAAGTTCATCGTGTAGTTGCGGATCTCCGGGATGCTGGGCGTGCTCATGCGCGGGGCCCCGCGTTGTCCTTGAGCGCCGGGTCGTAGCGGTGGTCGTGCCGGATCACCTTCGGTACCAGCACCCGGGGCGTGATCGACACCGGCTGGTAGATGACGCGCTGCTTCTCCTCGTCGTAGCGCACCTCGACGTTGCCGATCAGCGGAAAGTCCTTGCGGAACGGGTGGCCGATGAAGCCGTAGTCGGTGAGGATGCGCCGCAGGTCCGGATGACCGCGGAAGAGAATCCCGAACAGGTCGAAGGCCTCGCGCTCGAACCAGTTGGCACTCGCCCAGATCCCGACCACGGAGTCGAGCACCGGCTCCTCGCTGTCCGCGCAGTGCACCTTCAGACGCAGACGCTGATTCAGGCTGACCGACAGCAGGTGGTAGACCACGGCGAAGCGATCCGCACCGCTCGTGTCGGGCTGCGCCGCGCCGCGCAGCCGCGCCCGGCTGAAGCCGGAGCGGGTGGCGCTCTTGGTCTGCCAGTCGTCGATGCCGTACTGCAGGTAGTCGATCCCGGCGAGATCGATCAGCATCTCGAACTTCAGCCCCGGGGCATCGCGCAGCGTCCGGCAGGCCTCCAGCAGCGTCTCGGGGGTGAGCACGTAGGAGAGTTCCCCGGCGAGGGAGGGCACGCGCGCGAGCGCGGGCAGCTGCGCGGTCACCGTCGCGGCGAGAGCCTCGGTACGCTCGCTCAAGGGGCCTTCACTCCTTAACTGAACTGACTGACGCTTACCCGGCGCTGACGCCGGTGCGCGCGATCTTCTTCTGCAGCTGGATGATGCCGTAGATAAGCGCCTCGGCGGTCGGCGGGCACCCCGGCACGTAGACATCCACCGGAACCACGCGATCGCAGCCGCGCACGACCGCATAGGAATAGTGATAGTAACCGCCGCCATTGGCGCAGGAGCCCATGGAGATCACCCAGCGCGGCTCGGCCATCTGGTCATAGACCTTGCGCAGCGCGGGCGCCATCTTGTTCACCAGCGTCCCGGCGACGATCATGACGTCGGACTGCCGCGGGCTGGGGCGGAACACCACCCCGAAACGGTCCAGGTCGTAGCGCGAGGCGCCTGCGTGCATCATCTCAACCGCGCAGCAGGCGAGCCCGAAGGTCATCGGCCACAGCGAGCCGGTGCGCGCCCAGCTCACCAGGTTGTCCACCTGCGTGGTGAGGAAGCCGCGCGCGGCGAGAGTCTCGGGCGTGTCGGCGCTGGCTAGTCCCACTCTAGCGCCCCCTTGCGCCACTCGTAGATGAAACCGACCACCAGGATGCCGAGGAACACACCCATCGACACCAGCCCCGCGGCACCGATCTGGCGCAGCGCGACCGCCCAGGGGAAGAGGAACGCGATCTCGAGGTCGAAGACGATGAAGAGGATGGCCACCAGGTAGTAGCGCACGTCGAACTTCATGCGCGTGTCTTCGAAGGCGTCGAAGCCGCACTCGTAGGGTGAAAGCTTGGCGTGATCGCGCGGCGCGCGGGCGAAGTAGTGGCCGATGAAAGAGCCGAGCACCAGCAGCACCACCGCCAGGGCCCCGGCCACGATCAGAAAGATGAGGATTGGCAGATAGTTGCTGAGCATGGGCCCACGACGCGCGCAAAAAAGGCAGATCCCGCGACCTGCCCCCGTATGCGCTGCGCATTGTAGCAGCGCGATCAGCGTTTTGGTGCCGACGGGGAGATTCGAACTCCCACACCTTGCGGCGCTAGCCCCTCAAGCTAGTGTGTCTACCAATTCCACCACGTCGGCACGTGGGCAA
>JAFAPI010000061.1 GCA_019247195.1 Gammaproteobacteria bacterium | reverse complement strand
TGATCGATAGCCGAGCTGGGACCGCCAGTTCGCCGCGTCCACACGCTTGAGCGCCGATCCGGCAAGTGCTATGATTTCACAGGGTTTTTTCACCGACGTCGCTGCGTCGGTCGGGACTTTCGAGGAGCCTATGCACCGTGTCTTGATTCTTGGCGCCGGGAAAATCGGCGCGCTCATCTCCGGACTGCTTGCCGAGTCGGGTAGTTATAAGGTGCAGCTCGCCGACGTGGATGGCATGGCGGCCGAGGCCGTCGTGCGCGCGCATGGCGCCGGCAGTCTCACTGCCGTGACGCTCGATGCGAGTAACGGGCCCGCACTTGCGCGACACCTGGAGCAGCACCCGGTAGACGCGGTGATCTCCGGCCTTCCTTATTACTGCAATGTCGGCGTCGCCGAGGCGGCGCGCGCTGCCGGGACCCATTATTTCGATCTGACCGAAGACGTCGAGGTTACGCGTGCGGTGCGCGCCATCGCGGTGGGGGCCAGCCACGCCTTCGTACCGCAGTGTGGTCTCGCTCCCGGTTTCATCAGCATCGCGGCGGCCGAGCTCATCACGCACTTCGACGAGCTGCGTGCGGTAAAGCTGCGCGTCGGCGCCCTGCCCCAGCATCCGAATAACGTGCTGAAGTACTCCCTCACTTGGTCTACCGAGGGCCTGATCAACGAGTACGGCAATGCCTGCCAGGCGGTGATGGACGGGCGTCTGCTCGAGCTCGCCCCGCTCGAGGGGCTCGAGGAGATCGAGATCGATGGCACCCTCTACGAGGCTTTCAACACCTCGGGCGGACTCGGCTCGCTGGCGGAGACACACGGCCGGCACGTGGAGCTGATGAACTACAAGACCATCCGCTATCCCGGACATTGCGCACAGATGCGCCTGCTGATGAACGATCTGAAACTCAACCACGACCGCGGCACCCTCAAGCGCATTCTGGAAAACGCCGTGCCGCAGACGCTCCAGGACGTGGTCATCGTGTACGCCGCGGTGACCGGTAAGCAGGACGGGCAGCTGCGCGAGGAGAACTACGTCAACAAGGTCTACCCGCAGGTCATCGCCGGCCGGCTATGGTCAGCCATCCAGGTGACGACCGCGGCCGGTATCACCGCGGTCGTGGATCTGGTGTTCGAGCACAAGGGCCGCTACGCGGGGTTCGTGGCGCAGGAGCAGTTCCGGCTGATCGACATCCTCGCCAACCGCTTCGGTCGGTATTACGCGCCGGGGGGAACCAAGCACGTGTCGGGGGAGGTGGTGGTGTCCGGCAAGGCTGGCCACCAGCGGCGGCGCAGGTCGGCGGTGGCATGAGCACGCCGGATCTCAACGCGCTGCTCGGCCGGCTGGGCCTCGCCGCCGTCAACCCCGGCGCCTGGTCGGGCAATGGCGGCTGGTCGCAGACGAGTGCCGCCCCCCTGGTGAACGTGCGCAATCCTGCCGACGGGTCGCTGATCGCGCAGGTGCGTCCCCCCGGGGCGGAAGAGTACGAAGCCGTGATGACCGCGGCGCTGTCGGCGGCTACCGCGTGGCGCGACGTGCCGGCGCCCAAACGGGGCGAGGCGGTTCGGCAGCTCGCGGAGGAGCTGCGCCGGCACAAGGAGGACCTCGGCACGCTCGTGTCGCTGGAGAACGGCAAGATCCGCGCCGAGGGCCTCGGCGAAGTGCAGGAGATGATCGACATCGCCGACTTCGCCGTAGGCCAGTCCCGCATGCTCTACGGACTCACCATGCACTCCGAGCGCGCCCAGCACCGCATGGCCGAGCAATGGCATCCGCTCGGTGTGGTCGGCATCATCTCGGCTTTCAACTTCCCCGTCGCCGTGTGGTCGTGGAACGCCTTCCTCGGCGCGGTGTGCGGCAATGCCTGCGTGTGGAAGCCGTCGCCGAAGACACCGCTCACCGCGCTCGCGGTGCAGAGTCTGTGCAACAAGGTGATGCAGGCCCAGGGCCTGCCGGCGGTCTTTCAGATGTTCATCGATTTCGGCACCGAGCTCGCGACGCGCTTCGTCGAGGACCGCCGCGTCGCACTCGTCTCTTTCACCGGATCCACGGAGGTGGGGCGGCGCGTCGGTGAACGGGTCGCAGCGCGCCTGGGCAAGAGCCTGCTCGAACTCGGCGGCAACAACGCGGTCATCGTCGATGAGACCGCCAACCTCGACCTCGCCGTGCCGGCCATCGTGTTCGGCGCGGTCGGAACGGCCGGCCAGCGCTGTACCACTACGCGGCGTGTGCTCGCGCACCGCGCGATTGCCGGCGAGCTCGAGCGGCGCCTGGTGCACGCCTACCAGCAGGTGCGCATCGGCGATCCCCTCGTTGAGGGCACGCTGATGGGCCCGCTGATCGACGCCGCCGCGGTCGAGCGTTACCGGGGCGCAATCCAGGCCGCAGTGGCGGCGGGTGGCGAGGTGCTGACCGGCGGTCAGGTGCTCAAGCGACCCGGCCACTTTGTCGAACCCACCATCATCCGCGCGCGAAACGAGTGGCCGATCGTGCAGAGCGAAACCTTTGCCCCGATCCTTTACCTGATCCCGGTCGAGTCCCTGGCGGAGGCCATCCGCGCGCAGAATGCCGCCGCCCATGGGCTGTCCTCGGCGCTGTTCACCGACCGCCTGCAGCACGCAGAACTGTTTCTGTCCGCCGCGGGCAGCGACTGCGGCATTGCCAACGTCAATCTCGGCACCTCCGGCGCGGAGATCGGCGGCGCGTTCGGCGGCGAGAAGGACACCGGCGGCGGCCGCGAATCGGGCTCCGATGCCTGGAAGGCGTACATGCGCCGCCAAACCAACACCGTAAACTGGTCCCGGCAGCTGCCGCTCGCCCAAGGGATCGAGTTCAAGGTCGCTCCCTAGCGACCCGGCAACCGCACCCGCGCGCACAAACCGCCGAGCTGCGAGGTTTCAAGCGTCAGCTGCCCGCCGTACAGCTCCACGGTCTCGCGCACCATCGCGAGCCCCAGTCCGTGGCCCGGGACCTTCTCGTCGGTTCGCACTCCCCGCTCGAGCACACGCTCGCGATCCGCATCCGAGATGCCCGGTCCGTCGTCCTCGACGGTCAGCTCGAGTCGCTGCCGGGGCGGCGCCGCCGTCTGGATGGTGGCGCTCAAGAGAACGCGGCTGCGGCACCACTTGCAGGCGTTGTCGAGCAGGTTGCCCAGCAGCTCCAGCAGGTCCGAGCGGTCGCCGGTGAAGGAGGCCGCGCCGACCACGGCGAGTTCGATCGACAAGTCCTTGCCCGCGTAGACCTTGAGCAAGGCAAGACGCAGCTCCACGGCCAGCGGTCCAACCTCGACCGGCGCCTGGCCCAGCAGGCCGCCCCCGGAGGCCGCAGCGCGTTTCAACTGGTGCTCGATGATGCCATTCATCCGCTCGATCTCGGCGGCGAGCACCGGACCGGAGTCGGCGGCCGTCAGACTGGCGCGCATGACGGCGAGCGGGGTCTTGAGGCTATGCGCGAGATTGCCGAGGGTGTCGCGGTAACGACTGACGCGCCGGCGCTCGCTGCCGAGCAGCGTGTTGAGGTTGCCCGCGACCCCGGCGATCTCGCGCGGATAACCCACCCCGAGCTGCGTACTGCGACCCTCCTCGACCTCGTGGATCTCGCGCTGCAGGCGCCGCAGCGGCGCGAGCACCCACTGCAGCAGCGCGGCGAGCGTCACCAACAGCAGCAGCATGAGCCCCAGAAACCAGCCCACCAGGGCGCGCCGGAAACTCCACAGCTGCTCCTCGTAGGGGCTCAGGCTGACCGCGATGCTGAAAGTGAGTGCGCGGGCCGTCCCCGTCGCGCTGTCGACGAACTCGATGGCGCGGTTCTCGATTGCGACCCGATCGTGCCCGAAACTGTCATAGGAATAGCGCCGCTCGCCGCCGCGCAGCGCGGGTCCGAAATTGACCCGCCGGCCGGCCGTCGACGGAGAGCGCCATTCCGGACCGTCCGAACGGATGGCGGCGTACAGCCCCGAGCGAGGGCGGGCCAGGCGTGGGTCGAGCGACTGTGGCGAGGGCGCATAGCCGCCGTCAGGCTGCGGATCGGCTGCGGCGATCAGGGATACCATCTCCGCATCGAGCACCCCGCGCAGCGAGCGTGCTGAGAGCTCGCGGAATCCGCTGTCCAGCACCCACATCATTACCCCGCAGAACAGCGCCAGTGGCAGTGCCACTGAGATCAGGACCCGGCGACTGAGTGAGTGCACGGCCGGGCGCAGACCCTAGCCGGTCTCGCGTGGCAGGGCGAGACGGTATCCCCGCCCGCGTAAGGTCTCGATAGGATGCAGCTGCTCGTCCGGATCGAGCTTGCGGCGCAACCGGCCGATCAGCACTTCGATGACGTTACTGTCGCGCTCGAAATCCTGATCGTAGAGCCGCTCGGTGAGTTCGGCCTTGGAGATCACCTCGCCGGCGCGCAGCATCAGATGCTCGAGAATGCGGTACTCGAAGGTGGTGAGCTCGACCGGCCGCTCGCCGACCGCGACGGTCTGCGCGCGCGTATCCAGCACCACCGAGCCGCAGCGCAGCTGCGGGCTCGCCCAGCCTCCTGCGCGGCGCAGCAACGCCTGCACCCGGGCCAGTACTTCCTCGAAATGGAACGGCTTGGTGACATAGTCGTCGGCGCCGGCCTGCAGCCCCTCGACCTTGTCCTGCCAGTTGTCACGGGCGGTGAGGATCAGAATTGGCAGTTTCTTCCGAGCCGCCCGTAGCCGCCGGATGAGTTCAAGTCCGCTGATACCCGGCAGACCCAGGTCGATGATGGCGACGTCGATGGGATATTCCAGACCGGCGAACATGCCTTCCTGACCGTCGGCGGCGACGTCCACGGTGAACCCCGCCGCGGCGAGGCGCGTGCGCAGCGTCTCACGCAGTATTGCTTCATCTTCCACTACGAGCGCGCGCATGACAGGCGGCCTGGCTACTGCACCGTGCCGCTGCTGGCATCGACGTGCACTGTCCAGACCTTTCCCGACTCGTTGAGCAGACGCAGCACATAGACGGTGTGGCCGTCGCTCTGTTGGGCCTCGGCCTTCACGACCCGAGCGTGAAATTGCGCTTCGACGCGGCGTACCGCCTGATCCATGGTTACACCGCCGGTTGGTGCGCCCGGCGGCGGTGCCGAGGCCGCGACCGCGCCGAGCGCCAACACGCTCACATAGAGTTGACGGCGAAGAACGCTCACAACCGACAAGCCTAACTCAACACCGCATCATCGGGCGAACTGAGCGCGTACGCGGCGAGTTTCAGGAACCGTTCAGCTTGGCCTCCTGCCAGAGCTCATCCCACTGCGCCGCGGACAGGCCCGCCAGTGTCTGGCTGCGTCCCTTGGCGAGTGACTCCATGCGACGGAAACGTCGCTCGAACTTGGCGCTCGCCCGGCGCAGCGCTTCCTCGGCATCAACCTGCAGATGACGGCTCCAGTTGACGATGGCAAACAGCAGATCGCCCAGCTCCTCGACCACAGCCTGATGAGCCGCGCCGCCGCCCCTGAGCGCACCATCCAGCTCGGCCAGCTCCTCCAGCACCTTGGCGCGCACCGGTGTGTGGTCAGTCCAGTCGAATCCCACCCGCGCCGCCCGGCGACCGAGCTTGGTGGCGCGGGTCAGCGCCGGCAGCGCTTGCGGAATACCGTCCAGCACTCCATCGCCGCGCCCATGCGCTTGCCGCTCCGCGGCCTTCTGCGCCTCCCACACCCGCGGCAGGTCCGCGGCGGCAAGCGTGGCCCCGCCGAAAAGGTGCGGATGACGTCGACGCAGCTTGGCATCGATGTCGCGCGTCACGGCGGCGAAGTCGAACCACCCGCGCTCCTGCGCCAGGCGGGCGTGAAACACGACCTGGAACAGCAGATCACCGAGCTCCTCGCGCAGATGCGTCCAGTCCTCGCGCTCGATGGCGTCTGCCACCTCGTAGGCCTCCTCGAGCGTATAGGGCGCAATGCTGGCAAAGGTCTGCTGCAAGTCCCAGGGGCAGCCGCAGGCGGGATCGCGCAGGCGTGCCATGAGCGCCAGCAGCCGGGTGATGGCTGCAGCGGCGTCGGATTCGCTCACGCTTCCTCCGCCACGCACAGCCGGTACAACGTCATCAGCATTCCTGCGGTGGCGCCCCAGATGTTGTGGCTGCCGTAGGCGATGTCGCGGAACTCGAGCTCTTCGCCGCTGGACCCCGCGCGGCGGCGTTGCAGGCGATGATTCCGTGGGTCGAAGACGTAATCGAGCGGCACTTCGAACGTGTCGGCGACCTCGCGCGCATCGAGCAGCAGCTCGAAGCCGGGCCGCACAAAACCCACAACGGGGGTGACGCGAAAGCCGGTTAAAACAATATGGTCGGGCAGGAAGCCGGCCACGGATACATGGGCGCGGTCGAGGCCGATCTCCTCGCGGGCTTCGCGCAGCGCCGCCGCCTCCGGTCCGGCATCGCTGGGTTCGATGCGCCCGCCGGGGAAGCTGATCTGCCCGGCGTGATTGCGCAACTGCGTCGCGCGCTGCGTGAGCAGCACGGTCAGGGGTGACCGCTCGACGAGCGGCACTAGCACCGCCGCAGGCACGGGTCGCGGCGGAAAGTGCCGCCGCAGCCGCTGGCTGGCGCTCAGCGTGAGGCCCGGCACACGCCAGCTGTCAGCGTCGTGCAGCGGCCGCGTATCGCGCAGCTGCGCGCGAATGACCGCTGCCCACTCGCGCGATGTCCCCGCAGCGCCCACGGGTCCGTCGCGGGCACCCTCTTCCGGTGGCCTCATCCGCCGCTGCCGCCCTGTCCCTTGATTCCCCCGGTGGTGAGCTCGCCCGGATCCAGTAGCCCACGGAGCTGTTCGCGGCTGAGCTTGGTCTCCTCGGCGGCCACATCGATGATCGGCCGGCCTTCGGCATAGGCCCGCTTCGCGATCGCCGCACCCTGCTCGTAACCGATCACCGGGTTGAGCGCAGTGACCAGGATCGGATTGCGGTCCAGCGCCTCGGCCAGTCGCGCCCGGTTCACCGTGAAGCCGGCGATCGCGCCGTCGGCGAGGATGCGGCTGACGCTCGCCAGCAGTTGCACGCTCTGCAGCAGGTTGTACGCGATCACCGGCAACATCACGTTCAGCTGAAAGTTGCCCGCCTGTCCGCCCAAAGTGATGGTGAGGTCGTTGCCGATGACCTGCGCGGCCGCCATCAGGGTTGCCTCGGCGATCACCGGATTGACCTTGCCAGGCATGATGCTGCTGCCGGGCTGGAGCGCCGGCAGCGCAATTTCCGCGAGTCCCGCCAGCGGGCCGCTGTTCATCCACCGCAGGTCATTCGCGATCTTGGTCAGGCTGACCGCGATGACCTTCAGCTGGCCGGACAGCTCGACCGCGGTGTCCTGGGTGGCGAGGGCTTCGAAGTAGTTAGTGGCCGGGCGGAACGCAAGTCCGGTGAGCCGCGCCAGCTGCTCAGCCACGCGCCGGCCGAACTCCGGGTGCGCATTTATACCGGTGCCCACCGCCGTGCCACCCTGCGCCAGGGCTAGCAGGCGCGGCTGAACGCTGCGCACACGCTCCATGCCCTGCTCGATCTGCACGCGCCAACCGGAGACCTCCTGCGCGAGCGTCACCGGCATCGCGTCCATCAGATGGGTGCGGCCGGTCTTGACGATTCCCTGCAGTTGGACCTCCTTGACCTGCAGGGTCTCGCGCAGATGCTCGAGGGCCGGCAACAACTGCTCGTGCACGGTCAACGCGGCACTCAGATGGATCGCAGTGGGAATGACGTCGTTGCTGCTCTGTCCCATGTTGACGTCGTCGTTCGGATGCACCGCCGCACCCAGGTGGCGCGCGGCGAGGGCGGCCACCACCTCGTTGACGTTCATGTTGCTGCTGGTGCCCGAGCCGGTCTGGAAGACGTCGATGGGAAAGTGCCGGTCGTGGGCACCCCCGGCCACCTCGGCCGCTGCGGCGGCGACGGCGGCGGCGCGCTCACCGTCCAGCAGGCCAAGCTGCGCGTTGACTTGCGCCGCGGCCTGCTTGATGAGGGCGAGGGCACGGATAAACGCGCGCGGCATGGTGAGAGAGCTGATCGGGAAGTTCTGCACCGCGCGCTGGGTCTGCGCGCCCCACAGCGCATCGGCCGGCACCTTTAGTTCTCCCATGCTGTCGCGTTCGATCCGATGACCACTCGCCATGTCCGCGCTCCGCAGGTGCCCACACGCATCCCGGCGGGATGGTTGCGTTATGATGTAAATCGTAGCACTTCAAGGCACTGCGCAAGGCATGTCCCCACCCGATGGTCAGCCGCTCGACCCGCTGGAGGCGCTCTCGCCGGTGGACGGTCGCTACCGCCATGCTTGCGCGGCGCTGCGGCCTCTGCTCTCGGAAGGCGGCCTGATCCGCGAGCGCATCCGCATCGAGGCGGGTTGGCTGTTGCACCTGGCGGCTGCGGCACCGTGGCTGCCCGGCGCACAGCTTCCGGAGTCAGTCCGCGCCTGCGCGCTGCAGCTCGCTGAACGCGCGGACCCGCAGGCTCCGCGTGCGGTAAAAAAAATCGAGCAGCGCATCAATCACGACGTCAAGGCCGTCGAGTACTACGTGCGCGAACAGCTGCAACAGGCTGGGGCATCGCCGGCGACGCTGGAGCTGGTGCACTTTGGTTGTACGTCCGAGGACATCAACAACCTGAGCTATGCACGGCTGTTGCAAGCGGCGCGCACCGTCCTGCAGGAGGCAGTGGCCGCGCGGTGCACGGAGTTGCGCGAGCTTGCCCACCGCCACGCCACACTGGCGATGCCGGCCCGCACGCACGGCCAGAACGCGAGCCCCACCACCCTCGGCAAGGAATTCGCCAATTTCGTCGCGCGCCTGCGGCGGGGCGAGCGCCGCTGGATGGCGGTCAGCATTCTCGGCAAGTGGAACGGCGCTGTGGGCAATTTCAACGCGCAGCTGAGTGCCCTGCCGACGCTCGATTGGCCCGCGGTCGCGGCTCAGTTCGTCGGCGGTCTCGGGTTGCAGTACAACCCCTGGACCACTCAGATCGAGCCCCATGACTGGATCGGGGAGTACTGCGACGCGCTGGCAGCCCTGAACGTCATCTGCATCGACCTGTGCCGGGATCTGTGGGGCTATATCTCGCTCGGCTACCTGCGACAGCGCGCAGTGTCCGGCGAGGTCGGCTCCTCCACCATGCCGCACAAGGTGAATCCGATCGACTTTGAGAATGCCGAAGGCAACTGCGGTGTCGCGAATGCGCTGCTGCGGCACTTCGCGGAGAAACTGCCGCTGTCGCGCTGGCAACGCGATCTGACCGACTCGACCGTGCTGCGCAGCCTGGGGGTGGCCCTCGGACACAGCCTGATCGCCCTTGCAGCGCTCGGTCGCGGCCTCGGCAAGATCGAGCCCGACCCCCAGCGCATCCAGCAGGATCTAGGGGCTGCCTGGGAAGTCTTGGCAGAGGCAGTGCAGACGGCACTGCGTGCCGCCGGGGTGGCCGATGGCTACGAGCGGCTCAAGGATTTCACCAGAGGCCAGCTCATCGATGCGGCCCGTCTGGCGGGCTTCATCGACACCCTCCCTCTTTCTGAGGCCGAGAAAGCGCGCCTGCGTGCCTTGACCCCGGGCAGCTATGTCGGCCTCGCCGCCGAGCTCGCACGCCAAGTGTAAAATAGCCCCGCCAGCCGCTGCGCTCACGCCCGGGCTCACCGGCTTCGGAAGTGCGAACCACGCCGCGTTTTTGACTTACTGCCCGTTCCGCAGCGGGCGAAAACGTGAACCGCTCCGCACTGAAGTCTTAAGTTCCATCACTAAGATCCTCGGCAGCCTGTCTTTAATGCAGGCGAAACGGGGCGCCGCGGGTGGCAATCACCGGGGAAATCGACTTGACGGGAGCGCTGGCACAACTGGCCAACGCTCGCTACACGTCCGAACCCAATAGTCCCGGGGGACCGGGCCTCAACCGGCAGGGCGGCGAGACTCTCACGGTGCTCACCTCATTGGCCGAGGTGCGTGCCGCGGTCAATGAAATTGCCGCGACCGCGCAGCGCCTGATCTCGATCTACACCCCCGATCTAGAGCCGGATCTGTACGACCAGACGGCCTTTCTCGATGTCATCAAGCATTTCGTACTGACCCGCAGCTTCGCCAAGGTGCGGGTGCTGCTGGTCGAACCGTCGCGCATGATGCGCGACAGCAATCGCTTCGTCGCCATGGGGCGCCGGCTGTCGAGCTGCATCGACATCCGCTACGTCGCGGCGCATCAGCCGCAGCGCGCCTCGGCGTACCTCATCGCCGATGACCGCGCCATCGTCTATCGCATGCGCGCGGACACCTGGGATGGCGTGGCCGACATCAACAACCAAGTCGCCGCGCGGCTTTACCTGCAAGAGTTCGATCAAGTGTGGAACGCGAGCGCGGCCGAACACGGACTTCGCGCGGCACGTCGCAGCTGACCGACGTCTGGCCGCCGGCGCGGCCGCGGTTACAATCCCCCCATGCCCCGCTCGCCTGACGTCACGGTCGCGGCCGTCACCCAGACGGCCGATCGCTTTCTGATCGTGGAAGAACGCATCAACCGCCGGCTGGTGTTCAACCAGCCCGCCGGTCACGTAGAAAAAGGCGAATCGTTGCTCGAAGCCGTGGCGCGCGAGGTGCGGGAGGAAACCGCCTGGACTTTCCATCCGCAGGCCCTGCTCGGCATCTATCTCTGGCGCCGCCCGGTATCCGGTCGCAGCACCCTGCGCTTTGCCTTCACCGGCCACGTCACCCACCATGATGCGCATCAGCCCCTTGATCGGGGTATCGTGCGCACCCACTGGCTGACCCGCGAGGAGGTGAGCGCACGCCAGACCCAGCTGCGCAGCCCGCTGGTCATGCGTTGCATCGAGGACTACCTGGCCGGTGTGGCTTATGGCCTCGAGCAGATCGCCGAGGTGCGTCTGGAGACGGCAGCCTCACTCGAACCTCTGACACGGCTGTGAGAGTGGGCCGCAGGCCTGCGCTAGACTAGGGCGATGTCCGCCCTCCCCGGCCCGCGCTTGGCGTCCATGCGCGGCGCTCGCGTCATCATCGCTCTGTCCGGCGGCGTGGATTCCGCCGTTGCCGCGCTGCTGTTGAAGGAAGCGGGGGCCACGGTGCAGGGCCTGTTCATGAGCAACTGGGAAGAGACCGACGATGTCTACTGCAGCGCCGCGCAGGACTTCCAGGATGCACGCGCCGTCGCCGCGGAACTCGGCATTCCGCTCCACAGGATGAGTTTTGCGGCGCAGTACCGCGCGCAGGTCTTTGAGCACTTTCTGGCCGAGCACCGGGCGGGCCGCACGCCCAACCCTGACGTGCTCTGCAACCGCGAGATCAAGTTCGGTGTCGGCCTTGAGTGGGCGCGGCGACTCGGCGCGGAATGCTTCGCCACCGGACACTACGCGCGTCTCGCAGCCGGGCCATCCGGGACGGGACTTTACAAGGCGCGGGATACGGCCAAGGACCAGAGTTATTTCCTGCATGCCGTCCACGCCCAGCACTGGGCACGGGTCTGCTTGCCGCTGGGTGAGTGGCACAAGGAAGCGGTGCGCCAGCGAGCCCGGACTGCAGGACTCCCGGTGTTCGACAAACCCGACAGTACCGGGATCTGCTTCATCGGCGAGCGCCCGTTCTTCGAATTCCTGTCCCGCTTTGTGGATAGACGCCCGGGACCCATCGAGACGGACCGCGGCGTGCGACTCGGTGAGCACGCGGGGCTCGCGTTCTACACGCTGGGGCAGCGCGCCGGGCTTCGCATCGGCGGTCGGGCGGGGTTCGCGCAGCAGCCGTGGTACGTGGCGGCGAAGGATGCGGCACGCAACGCCCTCATCGTGGTGCAGGGACATGAGCACCCGCTGTTGCGCAGCCGTGCCCTGCACACCGGGCGCTGGCATTGGCTCGTCCCACCGCGCGCGGCGGACTTCCGCGCTGACCTCAAGGTGCGCTACCGGCAGCGCGAGCAGCCCGCGCGCCTCGAACCCCAGGACGATGGCACGATGCGCGTGTCGTTCGAGCAGCCGCAGCGTGCGGTCACCGCGGGTCAGTACGCGGTGGCATACGAAGCGGATCTGTGCCTCGGCGGCGCGGTCATCGAGACCGTGTATCCCGCCACTGCCGCGGCCGCCGCAGCCTGAACGGCACCGCGGACGGCCCGCTATAATTGCCGCCTGAGGCGGAGATCCACATGAGCAATAGTTTCCGGGCGCGATCCACGCTCACGGCCGGTGGCCGCACTTACGAGATCTGGAGCCTCGCTGCGCTGCCCGCGGACAAGCTGGCGCGTCTCCCCTACTCGCTGAAGATCCTGCTGGAAAACCTGCTGCGTTACGAGGACGGGATCAACGTCACGCGCACCGACATCGAGGCTCTGCTCGACTGGGATCCCGCCGCGACGCCGTCCTATGAGATCGCCTTCACTCCCTCGCGCGTCATCCTGCAGGACTTCACTGGCGTGCCGTGCGTGGTGGACCTGGCTGCCATGCGCGACGCGATCGTCCGTCTCGGAGGCAACGCCGAGCGGGTGAATCCGCTCAACCCCGCGGAACTCGTCATCGATCACTCCGTGCAGGTCGATCAGTACGGGTTTGCGGGCGCCCTCGCCGCCAATACGGCCATCGAATTTGCGCGTAACCGGGAGCGCTACGCCTTCTTGCGCTGGGGCCAGACCGCCTTTCGCAATTTTGCCGTGGTCCCACCCAACACCGGCATCGTTCACCAGGTCAACCTCGAGTACCTGGCGCGCGTCATCTTCGATGCCGAGCAGGAAGGACAGCGGCGCGCCTACCCGGACACCCTGGTCGGTACCGACTCGCATACGACGATGATCAACGGGCTCGGGGTACTCGGCTGGGGGGTGGGCGGCATCGAGGCCGAGGCGGCCATGCTCGGTCAGCCCGTGACCATGCTGATTCCGCAGGTTATCGGGTTCCGTCTGGAAGGCCAGCTGCAGCCCGGCGCCACTGCGACCGATCTGGTGCTGACCGTCACCGAGATGCTGCGCAAGAAGGGCGTGGTCGACAAGTTCGTCGAGTTCTATGGCGACGGGCTCGGCAACCTGCCGCTCGCCGACCGCGCGACCATCGCCAACATGGCCCCCGAGTACGGCAGCACCTGTGGTCTGTTTCCGATCGACGCGGAGACCCTCCGCTACCTTGAGCTGTCCGGGCGCCCGCAGCCCCGCCTGGAGTTGGTGAGTGCCTACGCCAAGGCCCAGGGGCTGTGGCGTAACCACGGCGCCCAGCCCGCCCGCTACACGGACGAACTCGAACTCGATCTCAGCAAGGTGGAGCCGAGCCTCGCGGGCCCGCGCCGGCCGCAGGACCGGGTACCGCTGAAAAGCGCCAAGAAAGTCTACGAAACCAACGCAGCCAAGACTGCCCAGGAGAGGCAGGCGCGCAAAGGCTCCGATGGCGGTGGCAGTGCGCCCCTCGAGCTCGACGGCCAGCACCTCACGCTCCGGGATGGGGCGGTGCTAATCGCCGCGATCACCAGCTGCACCAACACCTCCAATCCCTCCGTCATGCTCGCGGCGGGGCTCGTGGCGCGTAAGGCGCGAGCGCGGGGGCTGAAGGCCAAGCCGTGGGTCAAGACCAGCCTTGCACCGGGCTCTCGCGTGGTAACGGACTATCTCCGCAAAGCCGGGGTGCTCGATGATCTGGCGAATATCGGCTTCGATCTGGTCGGTTACGGCTGCACTACCTGCCTTGCAGCCGGGACCGCGGTGCTTCGGGCCGACGGTACTGCGCAACGCATCGAGCGTTTTCCCGAGCTTGGGGGGACTGCGGTATTCGCACCCGACGCCGAGCGCCGCAGCAACGTGGCCCTGCAGACCCAACTCATGACGCGTGGCCAGCGCGAATGCATCTGTCTGACCCTGCAGGACGGCCGCACTCTTGTCTGCACTCCTGAGCATGAGTTGATGTGTGCCGACGGCACGTGGGTGCGTGCCGATCAACTTCGGCTGGGCGAAGACCGCGTGGTGATGGGGCTCGAAGCGCCGGTAGACGAGCCCGCGGAGGATGAAGTGGGTTTTCGTCTGCGCGCAGGAGAATTCGATTTCTCCATGGACTCGAGCGCCACACGCCTGCAGATGCTCGCCTTCGCGCGCCTCCTGGGCCACCTGCTCAGCGATGGATCGATCAGCAAGCTCGGACAGGGACGGATGCACGTCGGGCAAGCCCTGGATCGCCAAGCGGTGCTTGCCGATGTGGAGCGATTGACCGGCCGCCGCCCGCTCGCGACCGCCTACGACGCGCGCAAATGGACCATCGTGCTGCCACGGTCCCTAACCACCGCCATCGTGGCGCTGCCGGGCGTGCGGATCGGGCGGCGCGTCGAACAGCCGCCTGCCCTGCCAGAATTCCTGCGGGCAGCAGACTGTCCAGTCTCGGTGGTACGCGAGTTCCTAGGCGGACTGTTCGGCTCCGACGGCCATGCTCCGGTCCTGCATCGCTACGGAGAGCGACCCGGCGCGGCGAGTCTCATACCACCTGCCTACTCGCAGAGCAGCAAGCCGGAGTTCGTCGAGGCCACGCGGGCATTCATGTCCGAGATCGTGCGGCTGCTCGTGCGCTGCGGCGTCAAGGCGCGGGGCGCCACCGTCCGCGACTACCCCCTACGATATGCGGCGTCCAGTTATCCTGCGGCCCGGGATGGGGTGCCCCGGCGGGAAATCCGGCTTAACTTGCCGGAGGGACTCTCCTTCGTCGAACGGGTGGGATTCCGCTACTGCGTCGACAAAACGTTGCGCGCCAGTGCCGCTGCGGTCTACTGGCGCATGATCGACACGATCAACCGGCAGCGCCTTTGGATGGCAGATCGTTTGGAGGAGCTACATCTCGCCTCCGCTGAATCATCATTTTCCGACATGCGCCGGGTTGCCGCTGCGGAACTCACATCAAAAGAGACCCCTCTCTTTTCGCACTACTCGCTCCTCGAAGGACATGACCGGTTCGGCAAACTTCCGAGTCTCAAAGGGCGAAGCTTCCGACCCCTGCGCCGCGACAGCTGCGAGTTCCCATCTCCATCGGAGCTGTTCTCACAGCTGGGCGTTCGCGATTGGTTCGCCGCTGCCGATAACGACGGCTCGGCCGAGGACCCGAAGCGGTACTGCGCCGCCAAGGACGCGCTGACACTCCCCACCTTCACGCTCGCGGTCACTGACCGTCGCGAGGTCGGACGCCGAGAGGTGTTCGACATTTCCGTGCATCCCGTGCACGCTTTCTTCGCAGCCGGTGTGGGCGTTTCTAACTGCATCGGTAATTCAGGGCCCCTGAAGCCCGAAATTTCGGCCGCAGTCAAGACCGGTGACCTGACCGCCTGCTCGGTGCTCTCCGGTAACCGCAATTTCGAAGGTCGGGTGCATCCGGAAGTGCGTATGAACTTCCTGGCGTCACCGCCGCTGGTGGTGGCCTACGCGCTGGCGGGCACCCTAGACATGGATCTCAGCAGCGAACCACTGGGAACCGACAGAGACGGGAAAGCGGTCTCTCTAGCCGACATCTGGCCGAGCGATGCAGAGGTGCAGGACCTGCTGCGCAGCTCGATCGACTCGCAGATGTTCCGGCAGAGCTACGCGAGTGTGTTTCAGGGCGACGAGAACTGGTCGAACATCAAGGTGCCGGCTGGTCAGCTCTACGCCTGGGACGCCGCCTCGACCTACGTCAAGAATCCGCCCTACTTCGACGGCATGACCATGACGCCCGCGCCGCTCACGGACGTGCGCGGTGCACGGGTGCTCGCGCTGCTGGGAGACTCCGTCACCACCGACCACATCTCGCCGGCGGGTAACATCTCGCGCAGCAGCCCGGCGGCGCAGTACCTGCTGGCACAAGGCGTACAACCGCAGGATTTCAATTCCTACGGGGCCCGGCGCGGCAATCACGAGGTGATGGTGCGTGGCACCTTCGCCAACATCCGGCTGCGGAATCTCTTGGTACCGGGTATCGAGGGTGGCGTCACGGTGCATCTGCCCGAGGGCACCCAGGGCTCCATCTATGACGTGGCCATGCAATACCAGCGGGAGCACACGCCGCTCCTCATCCTTGCCGGGCGCGAATACGGGACCGGCTCCTCGCGCGACTGGGCAGCCAAGGGCACGCTGCTGCTCGGGGTGCGCGCCGTGATCGCCGAGAGCTTCGAGCGCATCCACCGCTCCAACCTGATCGGCATGGGGGTGGCGCCGCTGCAGTTCCTGCCGGGCGAGAGCGCGGCCAGCCTCGGCCTGAGCGGCCGCGAGCTCTACGACATCAGCGGACTCAGTGAACCCGGCACGCGCGAGGTCACGGTGACCGCACAGCCGCCGGAGGGGAAGCCGGTGCAATTCAAGGCGCGCGTGCGGATCGACACGCCGAAGGAGCGGGAGTATTACCGCCACGGAGGCATCCTGCAGTACGTGCTGCGCCAGCTTGCCGCCCTGGCCCCACGCACCTGAGCGCGCCCGCCGAGCCGCGCGCGCGAGATCTCATCGCGCTGTTCGACCTCGATGGCACGATCACCCGAGGTGACACGCTGTGGCCGTATGTGTGGGGGTACCTGAGGACCCGGCCGCGGCGCCTCGCCGGACTGCTGCGCGTGGTGCCTACCCTGACGCGGTTCGCGCTGGGTCGCGCCGATCGCGGCGCGCTGAAATCCGCCTTCATTCGCGCAACCCTCGGCGGCAGTCACCGCGCGGACCTGAATGCCTGGACGGATGCCTACGTGCCACGGGTCGTGGCGAGCGCCCGGCGCCAGGCCCGTCAGCGCATCGCCATGCATCGCGCTGCCGGTGACCTGCTCGTGCTGCTGAGCGCCAGCACTGACCTTTACGTGCCCGAGCTGGCGCGCGCCCTCGGATTCGACGCGGTGATCTGTACGGAGCTGGTCTGGGAAGGCGACCGCCTGGACGGCAGACTCCTGACCCCGAACCGGCGCGCGGCAGAGAAGGAGCGCTGCCTGGCAGAGCTGCGCGCCGAGCACCCGCACTGCACCGTCGCGGCCTATGCGAATGCCAGCAGCGACATCGCGCATCTGCGCATGGCGCACCGACCCCTGCTGGTGAACGGCAACCTGTTCGCGCGGCGCCTGGCGCGCCGCTATGGCATCCCCAGCGTGCGCTGGCGCTAGACTCTGCGGTGACCTTTTCGGCCGCCGACCGGTCTACTGGAACATGGAGGATTTCCCATGCCCGTGCGCTTTCCTACCATCCGCCCCTCTGAGATCACCCCCGAGTCGGTATACCTGAGCCGCCGGGCATTGCTCGCGGGCGTGCTGGCCGGCGCGGCCAGCACCGCACTGCCGGCGCTCGAGGCCCCTTCGCCGCTGCCGAAGCTGCCCTACCAGCCCAACGCGCAGCTCTCGGTCAGTGAGGCGCCCAATAAGTACGACGAGATCACCCAGTACAACAACTTCTACGAGTTCGGTGTCGACAAGGCAGACCCGGCGGCGAACGCCCATACCTTGCGCCCCCGGCCCTGGAGCGTGGCGGTGCAGGGCGAGGCCGACGTGACCGGTACCTTCAATCTGGAGGATCTGCTCAAAGGCCAGGCACTCGAGGAGCGTATCTACCGCTTCCGCTGCGTGGAGACCTGGGCCATGGTGATACCGTGGATCGGGCTCCCGCTGGCGCAGTTACTGGCCCGCTTCAAGCCCAACTCGCGCGCCAAGTACGTCGAGTTCACGACGCTACAGGATCCGCAGCAGATGCCCGGTCAGCGCAGCCGGGTCCTGGAGTGGCCCTATGTGGAGGGATTGCGCATCGACGAGGCGATGCATCCGCTGGCGCTGATGGTGGTGGGGCTGTACGGGCATGTGCTGCCCAACCAGAACGGTGCACCGCTGCGACTCATCGTGCCCTGGAAGTACGGCTTCAAGAGCGTCAAGTCCATCGTCAAGATCCGCTTCACGGCCACGCAGCCGCGTACGGCGTGGAACGTGGCGGCGCCCAACGAGTACGGCTTCTACGCCAACGTGAACCCGGCGGTGGATCACCCGCGCTGGAGTCAGGCCACGGAGCGACGCATTGGCGCGCCATTCTTGGCCGCCCGCCGCCCCACGCTGCCCTTCAACGGTTACGCCACGCAGGTCGCGGGGCTTTACGCCGGCATGGATCTGAGGCGGAACTTTTGACCGTCACGCAGCGCTACCGCTACATCTACAAACCGGTCATCTTCGTCCTCAGCCTGATGCCACTGCTGTGGCTTGCCTGCGGCCTGTTCGGCTGGCTGGGCGCATCCCTCGGCGCGGACCCGGTCAAGAAACTCGAGCACGAATTGGGCAAGACGGCGCTCAATCTGCTGCTGCTGACGCTGGCGGTAACCCCGCTGCGACTGTTGCTCGGCAACCCGCACCTGCTGCGGGTGCGGCGCATGCTGGGCCTGTTCGCCTTCTCCTATGTGCTGCTGCATTTCACGGTGTATGTCGTGCTCGATCTCGAACTCAACTGGCGCGCGGTCGGGAGCGAGATCGTCAAGCGCCCCTACATCACGCTCGGCCTGCTGGCCCTATTGCTGCTGGTGCCGCTCGCGGTCACCAGCACGCAGCGCATGATGCGGCGCCTCGGCCGCCGCTGGCACAGTCTGCACCGGCTTATCTATCCGATCGCGATACTGGGGGTATGGCACTTCTACTGGCAGGTGAAGCGAGACGTGCGCGAGCCGCTGCTCTATGCAGCGATCCTCGCCGCGCTGCTGCTGTTCCGCGTGCTGCGCCGCTACGGCCGACCGGCGCTCACATCGAAGTCCGGATCTGCCACAGCTCCGGGAAGAACTTGAGCTCCAGCGCCTTGGTGAGGTAGGAGACCCCGCCGGTGCCGCCGGTGCCAGGCTTGTAGCCGATGACGCGCTCGACGAGCTTGAGGTGGTGCGCACGCCAAAGCTGGAAATTGTGATCGAGATCGACCAGCCGCTCGGCGAGCTCGTACAGATCCCAGGTGTGCTCGGCGTTGTGGTACACGCTGAGCCAGCAGCCCGCCACCTGTTTACTGGCCACGTAGGGCTTGCTGAAGTCCCGCTCCAGATAGTCCGCCGGGATTTCGTAGCCGCGCCGGCTGAGTAGCCGCAGCACCTCGTCATACAGCGACGGGGCCTGCAGGGCGCGCTGCAGCGTCTCGTAGGCGAGCGCGTCGCGCTTGTGCACCGCCACCATTTCCGCGTTCTTGTTGCCGAACAGGAACTCCAGCAGCCGGTACTGCACTGACTGGAAACCTGAGGAGCGCCCCAGCGCGCTGCGGAAAGCCGAATACTCGAACGGCGTCAGGGTCGAGAGCACATCCCACACTGAGATCAGCTGGTTCTGCGTACGGGAAATGCGCGCCAGCATCTTCAGCGCCGGGTCGAGGTCGTCCTTCTGAATGCCGGCGAGCGCCGCGGTAAGCTCGTGCAGCATCAGCCGCATCCACAGCTCCGACACCTGGTGCACGATGATGAAAAGCATCTCGTTGTGCTCGGTGGACAGCGGCTGCTGCGCAGCGAGCAGCTTGGTGAGCTGCAGGTACTCGCCATAGGAGAGCGAGCTACCCAGGTCCCAGTGCACGCCTTCGTCGGCGAGCTCCACCCGCTCGGTCTTGTCGTAGGGTCGTTGGCTCATGCCTCGATGGTACACGCCGTTGCGCATGCGGCAACCGCCGCTGCAAAGAGCGAGGCGGCGCTGTACGGAATCCGCTAGGATCGCGCGCCAGTGTCAGCCCCCGCACCGATGAGCGCCCCGCTTCTCGAAGTCAGCGACCTGGTCAAGCAGTACCCGGCGACGACCGCAGTGGCCGGCGTGTCCTTCGCCGTGCCGGAGGGCATCTGCTTCGGCCTGCTCGGCCCGAACGGGGCCGGGAAGACCACCACCGTCGAGATCATGGAGGGGATCCTGCCGCCCACCGCGGGGCAGGTGCGCTATCGCGGCGAGCCGCTCGGCACGCGGTTCCGCGAGGAGGCCGGCATTCTCTTCCAGAAGACCGCGCTGCAGGACTTTCTCACCGTGCGCCAGAGCCTCGCCCTGTTCCGCGGCCTGTACCAGCGCGGGCTGGAGGTCGAAGACGTGATCCGACTGTGCGCGCTGGAGAAGCTCGCCAACCGCGAGAGCCGTAAGCTCTCGGGCGGCCAGCAGCAGCGACTGCTGCTGGCGATCGCGCTGGTGAACGATCCGGCCGTGCTGTTCCTGGATGAGCCGACCACGGGACTCGACCCGCAGGCGCGGCGCAGTTTCTGGGACCTGGTGCAGTCCATCAAGGCGCGCCGCAAGACGATCATTCTCACCACCCACTACATGGAGGAAGCTGAGCTGCTGTGCGATGACATCGCCATCATGGACCGTGGCCGGCTGGTGGCGCGCGGCGCCCCTCGCCAGCTGCTGCACGAGCACTTCGCCGCAGTCCTGCTCGAGCTGCCGCGGCAGGACTTTCCCGCGCAGGCGCGCGAGCTGCCCCTCACCGTCATCGAAGGTACCGAGCGCGTCGAGATCAGCACCCACGACCTCGACGGCACACTGCGGCTGCTGCTGCAGGCACAGGTGCCCCTGGCGCGACTGCGCATCCGCCCCGCCAATCTGGAGGACCTGTTCCTCGAGCTTACCGGCAAGGAGCTGCGCGCGTGATGCGCCGCCTGCTCGCGGTGCTACATGCGCGTAACCTCGAGTTCCTGCGCGATCGCGGCACCCTGCTGTTCACGCTGCTGCTACCGGTGATGGTGGTGATCGGCATGGGGTTCGTGTTCGGTGGCCCGCAACGTCCGCTGTTCAAGGTCGGCGTGCTGGCCGAGCGCATCGAGCCGGGCACCTCGTCCTTCCTGCGCGAGCGGTACGTTCAGTTCGTCCCCGAGGCGCGCGCCGAGCAGGCCGAGAGCCGCCTGGCGCACCAGCAGCTGGACCTGCTGGTGGATCTGCACCCGCCGGTGCGCTACTGGGTCAACAGCGATTCCCCCAAGGGCTACATCGCCGAGCGGCTGCTGCTCGCCGCCGAGCCCGCCGCGCGCCGCGAGGCGGTGCGCGGCGCGGCGCTGCGCTACGTCGACTGGCTGTTTCCGGGCATCCTGGGCATGAACATGATGTTCAGCTGTCTGTTCGGGGTCGGTTACGTCGTGCTGCGCTACCGCAAGAGCGGCTTCCTCAAGCGCCTGCACGCGACGCCACTCAGTGCCTTCGAGTTCCTGAGCGCGCAGGTGCTGTCGCGCCTGCTGCTGATCCTCGTCGTCACCACCATCCTCTACCTGGGAATCGGCGCCATCATCGGCTTTCACAGTGCCGGCAGCCCCTCGCTCCTGGTGCTGGTCGCGGTGCTGAGCGCCCTGTCGATGATCGCACTCGGGCTGACGATCGCCGCGCGCTTCTCGAGCGAGGAGCTGGTCGGGGGCCTGCTCAACCTGCTCACCTGGCCGATGATGCTGCTGTCGGGCATTTGGTTCTCCCTCGAGGGCTCGCCACGCTGGGTACAGTGGGGCGCGCACGTCTTCCCACTCACCCACGCGCTGGATGCGGCGCGCGCCGTCATGTTAGATGGCGCCGGCCTGAGGCAGATCGGACCGAACCTGCTGTACCTCGCAGCGACGGCGCTGGCCTTTCTCGCCTTCGGCGCCTGGTCCTTCCGCTGGCGTATCGACTGACTGAGTAACCGAGGGATACATCGTGCGTTTTCTCTCCGACAACACCGCCCCCGCCGCGCCGGAGATCCTCGCCGCCCTGGAGCAGGTGAACCATGACCGGGTCCACGCCTACGGCGATGATGAGTGGACGCAGCGCCTCGATACCCGCTTCAGCGAGCATTTTGGCGCCGCGGTGCGGGTCTTCCCCGTCGCCACGGGTACCGCCGCCAACTCGCTCGCGCTGGCGACGCTCGCCCCGCCCTATGGGGCGATCTTCGCTCACCAGGATGCGCACATCGCCGTCGATGAGTGCGGCGCGCCTGGATTCTTCTCCGGCGGTGCGCAGCTGGCGCTGCTGCCAGGAGAGCATGGCCGGATCAGCCCCGAGACCTTCGCGGCGGCCCTGACCGCGCACCGGCAGGACGTGCATACGGTACAGCCCGCCGCGCTCTCCCTCACGCAAGCCACCGAGCTCGGCACGGCCTACCGGCCGCAGGAGCTGCGGCGCCTCGCGGACTTCGCGCACGCGCGCGGGCTGAAGGTGCACATGGACGGCGCGCGCTTCGCAAACGTCGTCGCCACCCTCGGCTGTCACCCGGGCGACATCACCTGGCGCTGCGGCATCGACGTGCTTTCCTTCGGCGCGACCAAAAACGGCGCCCTGGCGGCCGAAGCAGTGGTGTTTTTTGATCCGCACCTGGTGCGCGACTTCGAGTTGCGGCGCAAGCGCGCCGGACACCTGCTCTCCAAATCCCGCTTCATCGCCGCACAGCTGCTCGCCTATCTGGAGAGCGGGGTGTGGCTGCGCAACGCGCACCGCGCCAACGAGCTGGCGCAGCGCGTGGCACAGGCGGCCGGGACCCGGGTGCGCCACCCGGTGGAGGCCAACGAGATCTTCCTGCACCTCGGCGACGCCGGCCGTACGCGGCTGCGTGCGGCCGGATTTGAGTTCTATGACTGGGGACCGGCGACGAGCGGTGAGGCGCGCCTGGTGGTGTCGTGGGACCAGCCCGAGGCGGAGGTGACCGCGTTGTGCTCGGCGCTGAGGAATCTCCCGGTTACTGCTCCCGCAGTCCCGCCGTAACCGGCAGCCGCGCGGCATGCAGCGCCGGGAACAACCCGCCGACGAAGCCGATGGCCAGTGCCCACTTCAGTCCCTGCCACATGAGTTGCGGTGAGACGTGGAATGAGAATACGACCTGGCTGAAATTCTGACCGAGCGTCGAGGCGGTGAAGTTGTTGAACAGCAGCCACGCGATCAGCGCGCCCAGCAGCCCGCCCAGCAGCGCCAGCAGCATCGTCTCCAGCAGGACCGAGACGATGACCGGACCGCCGCGGAAGCCGAGCGCGCGCAGCGTGGCGATCTCACGCCCGCGCGCGGCCACCGCGGCGTACATGGTATTCAGCGCCCCGAACAGCGCACCGATCGCCATGATGACTCCGACCACGGTGCCCAGCACGCGGATCAGGTTGGTGAGCCGCTCGGACTGCTCACTGTAGTAGGCGCGCGTGGTCTTGGCGTCCACCTTCAGGCGCGGGTCGCCGGCCAGGTTGGCGAGCAGCGCATCCAGCGCGCCCGGTGCGCTCAGCCGCACCGTCACGGAGGTGGTGCTGCTGCCACGGCGATAGGTCGAGCCGACCACCCCGGTATCTGCCCAGACCTCGGAATCGTGACTGTCGTTCGCCGCGAAAGTGCCCACCACGGTCCATACCTGCCCGTTCAGTCGCAGCGTCGAACCGATATCCAGTCCGGCGAACTGGCGTGCCGCATCCTTGCCCACCACCAGCTCGCGCAGCCCGGGAGTGAAGCGCCGCCCGGCGATAATACGCACGTGCGGATAGAGGGCCCAGGCCCGCTCGTCCACGCCACGGATCTCGACATTGGCATCCAGGCCATTGCTGCGCCGGGGAAGCGAAGCGACGACTACCAGCTCGGCAGAGGCGAGTGGCTGGCCATGCGCATCGCGCTGCACCTGCGGCTGCTGCTCCACGAGCTGCGCCGTCTCGTGGCTCAGGACCGAGTTGAGCTCGGTCTGCGCGCCGGCGCGCATGACGATCACCGTGTCGTCGGTACCGGTCTGCCGCAGCGTCTCCTCGAACCCCACCGCCATCGCGAGCAGCGCGATCAACACCCCCACCACCCCGCCGATGCCGATGATCACGACCGCAGAGGAGCCAAGCCGCTGCGGAATGGTCGCGAGGCCCACGCGCGTGACCGCGAGCGCCTGGCCCCCGCCGCGCGTCGCCAGCATCCACAGGGCAAACAGTGCCGCCGCCGCAAGGATGAGCCACCACGGCAGCATGGCCAGCGCCGCCAGCGCCAGCACGACGATCAGCACGGTGAGGAGATTCCGCAGCGCGGCGCGCATCAGCGTCCCGCCAGTGCGTCGACGATGCGCAGCCGCATGCCGCGCAGCGCCGGGAGCGCCCCTACGATGAGCCCCACCAGCACCGCCAGCGCCAGACCCTGCAGCCAGATCTCGAGCCCGACGGGACTGAGGGGGACCGCCGTGCCGAGTTTGGCGCGCACCGCGCCGACCACGAGGCCGGACAGCACCAGCCCGGCGGCCGCCCCCAGCAGCAGCAGCGCCACGGCCTCCGTCAGGACCAGCGCCAGCACGCTGCGGCTGGAGAAGCCGACGGTCTTGAGGATCGCCAGCTCCGGAATGCGCTCGCGCACCGCGTGCGCCATGGTGTTGCCGGTGAGCAGCACCAGGGTGAAGAACACCGCGCCCATGATCGCCCCGACGATCAGGCCGATATCGGCGAACTGACTGACGAACGCCACGTTGAAGGCCTGCTCGCTCTGCGTCTTCGTCTCGTGGTCGGAATCGAAGGAAAGCGCGTCGATTGCCTGCGCGACCCGATCGGCCTGTTTGGGGTCGGCGACCCGGCTGATGTACCAGCCGACGTTGCCGTTGCCGAACTGGCGTGCCTCATCGAAGTAGTCCCAGTTGAAGAACAGCAGTCCTTCCTGACTGGCGAGGCGGCGGTCGCTCACGTGGTAGATACCGACCAGGTCGAGCGTCCAGGTGTTGCCGCCGTCCTTCTGCGGAAAGATCGTCGCCTGCAGCGGGATCTTGTCGCCGATCTTCCAGTGGAACTGGCGCGCCAGGCTGGCCCCTACGACGGCTCCGGTGCGCGTCTCGCGAAAGGCGCGCCGCTGCGCCTCGGGCATCTGCCACTCCGGGTAGAGCGAGAGGAAGTTGGCCGCCACCGCCTCGTTGGGGAAGAAGTTTTTCGGGTCCTGATAGACCCCGCCGAACCAGTTGGCGTAGCTCACCTCGCTCACCCCGGGCACCGCCTGGATACGCGCCAGCAGGCTCTTGGGGAGGCTGAGAGTGAAGCTCACCTTCGAGACCGTCACCAGGCGATCGACCCCGGCCACGCTCTGCGCCGCGGCACCGAAGGCGCTGTGCACCGAGTCGAGCAGACCGAACAACAGGAAGGCGGCCAACACCGACAGCAGCGTGAACAGCGTGCGCGCCTTGCGCCGCAGCAGCGCCGCCCACACGAGGTGCAGGTATTTCATGAGAGCGTTGCCGTGCGCGCGCTACCTTCCACCAGCGTGCCCTTGTCTAGGTGCAGCGTGTGGCGGGCAAACTCGGCCGCTTTCGGATCGTGCGTGACCATGATGATGGTCTTGCCGTGCTCCCGGTTGAGTTGTCCCAGCAGGGTTAGGACGTCAGCGGCGGACTGCCGGTCCAGGTCACCGGTGGGCTCATCGCACACCAGGAGCGTCGGGTCGGAGACGATGGCGCGGGCGATGGCGACACGCTGCTGCTGACCGCCGGAGAGCTCGCCCGGCTTGTGCTCGGCGCGATCCTTCAGACCGACCAGCTCCAGGGCGATGGCCGCGTTGCGGCGGCGCTCCGCACCCGAGAGCTTGGTCAATAGCAGCGGCAGCTCGACGTTGCGCCGCGCCGAGAGCATGGGCAGGAGATTGTAGAACTGGAACACGAAGCCGACGTTCGAGGCGCGCCAGCGTGCCAGCTCGCCCTCACCGAGCGACTCGATGTGCTTGCCCCCCACCGCGATGGTGCCCTCGGTGGGCGAGTCGAGGCCGCCGATGAGATTGAGCAGCGTGGTCTTGCCCGAGCCGGAAGGTCCCATGAGGGCGAGGAAGTCACCCTGGGCGATGTCGAGGTCGACGTGATGCAGCACCTCAAGGCGCTCACTGCCACGCACGTACACCTTGCTCAGGTTGCGGATCTCGACCAGTGTGCTCATGTCAGTTCTCTCCTGCACGGACGCTAATGCGATCACCATCGCGCAACCCCTCGGGCGGCGCCCGCACCACGCGCGTGCCGGCCGCGATGCCTTCGACCCGCCGCAGCTCCCCGACGCTCGCCGCCGCGGTCACCGCCCGCTCGCGTGCCCGCTCGCCGTCGATGACGTAGACCACGCTGCGACCGGCCCGCGGCACCACGGCGCTCGCCGGCAGCAGCACGCCCCGTGGCGGCGCGGCCGGGGAGGGTGCCGCCTCGAGAAAAGATACCCGTACTCCCATGTCAGGAAGTATGCGGGGATCCTTCTGGTCAATGCCGATGCGCACCTTCACGGTGGCCTTGCTGCGGTCCGCCGTCGGGATGATGGCGATCACGTGCGCGGGGATGTTCCAGTCGGGGTAGGCGTCGAGGGTCGCCTGTGCCGCCTGGCCGGGCTGGACACGATGGATGTACGCCTCGTTCACGTCGACTTCGATCTCGAGGGAATCCATGTCCACGATCGTGCCGACACCGGTGCGCGTGAAGCCGCCGCCGGCCGAGATGGGGGAAACGATCTCACCCGCCTGCGCGGCCTTGGCCACGATGACACCGGCGAAGGGGGCGCGGATGGTGGTGTAGCCAAGCTGCACCTGCGCACCCTGCACGCTCGCCCGCGCGAGCTGCAGCTGCTTACGCTGCGCTTCCACCTGCGCGCTCAGGGTCTCGACCTGAGTGCGGGCGGTCTCGAGTGCCTGTTGCGACACGAGCTGGCGCTGCACCAGGTCCTCGTTGCGGGCCAGGTCACGCCGCGCCTGCGCCAGCTGCGCCTCGACTTGATGTAACTGCGCCTCGGCGGCCTGCGCCTGCGCCTCGGCCTGCGCCAGTGCCGCGGCCTGCGCCGTGTCATCCAGGCGCGCCAGCACCTGCCCCGCCTGCACGCGGTCCCCCTCCTCGATCATGACGCGGGTGAGGGTACCGGTGATCTGCGCGGACACGGTGGCCTGCCGCCGCGCCGTCACATAGCCGGTCGCCTGCAGGATCGCGGTGGGACCCCCGCCGCCGGGCGCCAGGGCGGTGACGGCCTGGACCTCAATCCGGTGCCGGGTGAAGTGCTGCAGCGCCAACACCGCGCCCGCGAGCAGCAGCACGAGGAGCGCCGCCGCGAGATACCACGGGCGACGCGGGGATGGGCCCTGCTCACCGGAGCGATCGATGCGCAGCTGGCGCAGCAGCGCCTGTTTGTCAGGTTCGGCGGACATGTAAGGGGGCGGCTGCGAAGGCGCGCCACGATATCACAGCACCCCGCGCCGCCTGCGATCAGGGGCTGTTGTCCTGGGCCGTCAGCTGTGCCAGAAGGCGGCGTGCCTGCGCGTACTGGGGCGCGAGCAACAGGGCGTGCTCCAGCGCATCGCGGGCCCCCAGCGCATCAGCGTGTTCGAGCAGATTGCGGGCCAGATACAGGTATGCCTCGGCAGCGCCCCACCCCGGCACGGGCTCGGGGCCTTCGCGCTCCGCCTCAAACGCGCTCACGGCGCGCCGCAGCGTGCCCAGCGCGCGCTCGCGGTTGCCGCCCTGGACGCTCGTCAGGTCCTGATCGAGGCTCGCGTCGATGAGCAGCACGCGTGGATCGTGCGCGGCCAGCTGCAACGCACGCTGCACGTCGCGCCGCGGTCGGTGCAGGGCGAAGGGTGCAGCCGCTCCGCCGACGAGGGGTGTCACCGCACAGGCGGCGCGCAGCGCGAGACCCGACGCGGAATCGCTTTGCGCGGCGAGAAACGCATCGAGCGCGCGCACACACTTTTGTGCAAGTTCCGCGGTGCCGGGGGTGCCCCGCTGCGTGCGGCGCAGCTGCGCCAGGCGCCAGGCGGCGAGCGCGGTGTAGTAATCGTGCAGCCCACCGGGCGCCTCATCGGCCACCAAGCCCGCCGCCACGTTCTCCAGCGCGCGCGCATCCTCGGTATAAAACCCATACTGGATGCGGCTCTCGACGTCGCGCCAGTCGACCGGTGCGGCGTGCGTCAGCGGGGCGAGCCCGAGCAGCGCCGCCGCGAGCGCGCCGGCGGTGGCGGCCGGCATAGGCCAGCGCGGCCTGCGGCTACCGTTCAGTAGAATGCGCATGGAATGGCCGACCATACCATACCCGCGCCGCCGCTCCCGACGCTGATCGACATCGGCATCAACCTGACACATGACAGCTACGCCGCTGATCGCGCCGCGGTGCTGGCCCGCGCGCAGGCCGCGGGCGTGGCACAGCTCGTGGTCACCGGCGCGACCTGCGCCGGCAGCGCCGAGGCGCTCGAGCTCGCCGCTGCGCATCCGGGCGTGCTCTACGCCACCGCCGGCGTGCATCCGCACCATGCGACCGAGCTGGACAGCGCGGCGCTCGAGGCCCTGGCGCGCCTGGCGCACGCCCCGGCGGTGGTCGCGGTCGGGGAATGCGGGCTCGACTATTTTCGCAATCACTCCCCGCCCGCCGTGCAGCGGCAGGCGTTCGAGCGCCAGCTCGAGCTCGCCCAGCAGCTCGGCAAGCCGGTCTTTCTTCACCAGCGCGAAGCCCATGACGACTTCCTCGCGCTGCTGCGCACCCACGCCACGCACTGGCGCGGCGTGGCGCATTGCTTTACCGGTCACCTGCAAGAGCTGGAGGGCTACCTCGCGCTCGGGCTGCACATCGGTGTCACCGGCTGGATCTGCGATGAGCGGCGCGGCAAACACCTGCTCGATGTGGTGCGCGCCATACCGAGGGAGCGGTTGCTGCTCGAGACCGACGGTCCGTACCTGCTGCCGCGCGACCTCGTGCCGCGCCCGGCGACGCGGCGCAACGAACCGGCGTATCTTCCCCACATCGCAGCGACCGTGGCACGGGCCCGGGGTGAGTCCCTCGCCGACCTCGCCGCACACAGCACCCGCGCCGCGCGTGCGCTCTTCGGGCTGCAGTACGCTGAGAGCCTGGATGCAGAAGATAACGCAACACACTGATATCGGGAAACATTCATGGACCTGACGCAGCTGCAGACCGCCGTCGCCCATACCTGGAAGGATTCGATCATCGACCGCCTCACCGAGTACGTGCGCATTCCGAACAAGTCGCCGGACTTCGATCCGGAGTGGGAACGCCACGGGTATATGGAGCGCGCGGTGACGCTGATGGCGGACTGGTGCCGCGCTCAGGCACTGCCCGGGGCGGAGGTCCGGGTGCAGCGCCTTCCCGGCCGCACGCCCCTGCTGCTGGTGGACATTCCGGGCGAGCGCGCCGGTTCGGTGCTGCTCTACGGTCACCTCGACAAGCAACCGGAATTTACCGGCTGGTTGCCGGGGCTCGGCCCGTGGGAGCCGGTCATTCGCGACGGCAAGCTCTACGGGCGCGGGGCGGCGGACGATGGCTACGCGGTATTCAGCTCCGTCACCGCCATCGCAGCGCTCAAGGCGCAGCGTGTGCCACTTCCCCGCTGCGTGGTGCTCATCGAGGCGTGCGAGGAGAGCGGCAGCTCAGATCTGCCGGCGCATCTCGCGGCGCTGGGGGACTGGATCGGGGAGCCTTCGCTCGTGGTATGTCTGGATGCCGAGTGTGGCAACTATGAGCAGGTCTGGTGCACGACCTCGCTGCGCGGCAACCTGATCGGCACGTTGCGCGTGCGTATCCTCACCGAAGGCGTGCACTCAGGCATGGCGACGGGCATCGCCCCGACCGCCTTCCGCATTCTCGAGCAGCTCCTCGGCCGCATCGAGAGTCCCGTCACGGGCGACCTGCTGCTCGACGAGCTGCATGTGCCCGTCCCGGCGGACCGGCAGCGGCAGGCAAGCGCGGCCGCCCGGGTGCTTGGGGCGGGGGTCGCGGGGCGACTGCCCTGGGCATCGGGCGCGCACGCCGTCTCGGATGATCCGACCGAGCTCATCATCAACAACACCTGGCGCGCGACGCTCGCGGTCACCGGCGCGGAAGGGCTGCCGCCGATCGGCTCGGCCGGCAACGTGCTGCTGCCGGAACTCGCCTGCAAGATCTCCCTACGGCTGCCGCCGACCTGTGACCCGCGCCGCGCGACGCAGGCGGTGCGGGAAGCGCTCGAGCGCGAGCCTCCCTATGGCGCGACGGTGAGCTTCGAAGCCGACCCCGCGACCGGCGGCTGGAACGCGCCGCCCTTTGCGCCCTGGCTCGAGGAGGCGATCAGCGCCGCGTCCCGCACCGTCTTCGGCCGCGAAGCGGTACACATCGGCTGCGGCGGGACCATACCTTTCATGGGCATGCTGGGGGAGCGTTTTCCCAAGACTCAATTCTTCATCACCGGCGTGCTGGGGCCGCAGGCGAACGCCCACGGCCCGAACGAGTTTCTGCACCTCGGTTACGCACAGAAGCTCACCACCTGCGTCTCACTCGTGCTCGAGGCCCACGCGCGCACGCTGAGCTAGCGCATATCCACCATGTAGCTGGGCTTCACCGCATCCTTGATGCGCTGCCAACCCTCGTGCAGCGGAGCGGCCGACTCGGGCGGCCGCTCCGCGTCCCCGCCGGCCATCTCGTCCCGCAGCGCATCGATCATCAGGGTCCACTTCGGCAGACCCTTGGGAAAGCGGCCGCGGCGGGTGAAGACGATGCGACCCTCGACCGGCAGGTCACCGGCGATGGCCTTCACCGCCGCGATCCGGTCATAGAGCGCACTCTGCGGGTTGGTGAAGGTGAAGCGGCGCGAACCATCCATGACGGTCCATTCGGCCATCTGATCGCCACCGAAGATATTGCCGCGCACGTCCCGCAGATCGATCACCACCACGCCGCGCCGGGTGAGGAGCAGATAATCGACGTGGAACCCGCCCCCCATGCCATCGGGCACCAGCGAGTCGACGAGGTACTCGACGGCTCCGCCAGTGACAGCCGCCCGCCGCGCCTTGCGCAGGCGGTAATGGCGGTACCAGCGCCCGGCCCATGACAGCCCGAACCCGAGGGCCGCTGCACAGCCGATCAGGATCCAGGCGGTCGGGGTCAGCTTGCCGAGCTCCTGCACTTAGCCAGTCTCCTCGAGCGCCGCGCGCAGCGCGGCGAGGTCCGCCGCGATCTCGCGGCAATGGGTCGGCCGGGCGAAAAGCCGCGCCAGGCTCGGCGGCGGCTCGGGCACCCGCCCGATGAGTGGCGCGACGATCTCGGGGAACTTCGCCGGGTGGGCCGTGGCCACCAGCACCCAGTGCTCGCTGGTCCGCTCAGCGGGGCTGAGGCGCTCATACACCTCCGCGGCGGTAGCGGTGTGGGGGCACCATATCTGACCATACTGCGCGTAGCCGCGGCGGATCCGCTCGCGTATCTCCTCATCGCTGACGGTCTGCGCGCGCACCGCTGCGCGGAGCGCGTCGAGGTCCGGGTAGAGCGCCTGCAAGCGCTCCATGTTGCTCGGGTTGCCGACGTCCATGGCCGAGGCGAGCGTCGCGACGCTCGAGCGTGGCTGCCAGGTGCCGCTGGCGAGATAGTCTGGCACGGCGCGGTTGGCGTTGTGAGCCAGGATCACGCGGCGAATCGGCAAGCCGACCCGCCGCGCCCACAGGCAGGCGAGCACATTGCCGAGGTTGCCGCTCGGGACAATGAACGAGGCCGGCGCGCCATACCGCCCATAGATCTCGAGGCTGGTGGCGGCGTAGTAGACGCTCTGCGGCAGCAGCCGCCCGAGGTTGATGCTGTTGGCGCTGGAGAAGGTGCGGCCTGCGCGCAGCTCCGCGTCGAGGAACGCCTCCTTCACCAGGCGCTGACACTCATCGAAGCTGCCGCGCACGGCAAAGGCGCGCACGTTCTCGCCCCAGCAGGTGAGCTGCCGCTCCTGGGTCGGAGAAACCCTCCCTTTCGGAAAGAGCACCACGACCTCGATGCCGGGCCGGCGGTGAAACGCAGCGGCCACGGCCGCGCCGGTGTCCCCGGAGGTAGCGACCAGGATCGTGAGCGGCGCCTCCTGCGGGGCGCGCAGTCGCGTGAAGCAGGCGGCGAGGAAGCGGGCGCCGAAATCCTTGAAGGCGGCCGTCGGCCCGTGGAAGAGCTCGAGTACCGCCAGCCGCCCCTGCGCTCCCAGCTCGACCCGCGGCGCCGGGAAGTTGAACGCCTCGCGCAGGATCTCGGGCAGGGCGGCGGCGAGCGCGTCACCCGCGGCGAAGGGCTCGAGCAGACGCGCACCGACCTCGGGCAGCGAGGCGCCCCCCGCGAAATCCTCGGCGTGCAATTGCGGCCAGCGCTCGGGGACGTAGAGTCCACCATCACTCGCCAGCCCCTGGCGCAGCGCCGCGCCCAGCGCGAGCGGCGGGGCGGCACCGCGCGAGCTGACAAAGCGCAGCGGATCCGCGGCGCTCACTCGAGCACCCGCGCACCGCGCGCGATGAGTTCGACGCACCAGGCGTCGGTCGTGAGGCCATGGCGCGCGAACTCAGCTTGCATGGCCGCTTGCACCTGCGGTGCTGCAGCGGCCTCCGCCCAGGCGAACAGCGTGGGGCCTGCCCCCGAGATCGAGCAGCCGAGGGCGCCGGACTGCATCGCGGCGCGCCGCACGGCCGTAAATCCCGGAATGAGCGCTTGGCGCTGCGGCTCGATGACGACGTCCTCAAACGAGGCGCGCAGCATCTCGAGGTCGTTCGTGTAGCAGGCGGAGATGAAGCCGGCGAGGTTCGCGGTCTGCCACACGAAGTCCGACAGCTGCACGCTGGGCCTGAGCATCGCCCGTGCCTTGCTGGTGGCGAGGTACATGTGCGGGTGTACGATCACCGCGCGCACGCCGCCGGGTACCGGGATCTGCTTTACGCGCGGCTCATCCACACCCACCGTCAGCACCAGACCGCCGTAGAGCGAGGGAGCGATGTTGTCCATGTGCCGGTCGCCACTCGCCACCGCCTCGCCGGCGGCGGCGAAGCGCAGCAGGTCCGCCCGCGCGCAGCGCGAGTCAAGCAGCGCGTCGGCAGCGACGACGGCGGCCACGGCCGAGGCAGCCGAGCCTCCCAGCCCCGAGCCGAGGGGGATACCTTTGTCAATCTGCACGCAAAAACCACAGGGCGGCGCGAGCGCCTCGCTCAGGGCCAGGAGCGCCTTGCCGGCGGTGTTGTCGCTCGGGTTGCGGGCGAGCTCGACCGCGAGGCCCTGGACGGCGCTGATCTCGACGCCGCGTTCGGCGCGGCGACTGACCGTGACGCGATCACCGAGCGCATCGACCGAGAAGCCGAGGATGTCGAAGCCGATCGCCACATTACCGACCGAAGCGGGGGCGAACGCCGTCACCCGCTGCGCTGCCCCCCTCACAGCCGCGCCCCGAGGTACGCGGCCAGGCGCAACAGGTCAGCGAACACCCCACCGGCGGTCACCTCCGGCCCCGCCCCGGGCCCTTGCACGATGAGGGGGTTGTCGCAGTAGCGGCGCGTCACAAAGCGCACCACGTTGTCGGTGAGGGCGATGTGCGCAAACGGATGGGTGCGCTCGAGCTCCTGCAGCCCGACCGTGGCCACCCCGGCGGCGGTGATCTTACCGGTGTAGCGCAGCACGTGCCCGCGGGCGCGGGCGCTGCTCAGGCGCTGCCGCATGGCCTCATCGTAGCGCGGCAGCCGCGCCATGAACTCCTCGATCGAGCCATCGGCCAGCTCGCGCGGCACGAGGGACTCGACCTGCACGTCCTGCAGCTCCAGCCTCAACCCCATTTCGCGCCCGAGAATGATGAGCTTGCGGGCCACGTCCATGCCCGACAGGTCATCGCGGGGGTCCGGCTCGGTGAAACCCCGCTGGCGGGCGTCGCGCACGATACTCGAGAAGGCCTGCTCCCCCTGATACAGGTTGAACAGGTACGCCAGCGTGCCGGAGAAGATGCCCTCCACGCTGCGGATCTCGTCGCCGGTCTCGCGCAGGTCGCGCAAGGTCTGCACCACGGGCAGCCCGGCGCCCACGGTCGCCTCGTAGAGGTAGTGCGAGCCGCCCTGGCGGCGCGCGGCGCGCAACCGCTCGTACTCGACCAGCGCGGCGCTGTTGGCTTTCTTGTTCGGCGTCACGATGTGGATGCCGGCCGCGAGCCAGTCCGCGTAGCGCGCCGCCACCGCCGCACTCGCGGTGCAGTCGACCAGCACCGTGTGCGGCAGATAGTCGACGCGCACGTGCTCGAGGAAGCGTTCCAGATCGGCCGCGGCCGCACACCCCGCGAAGGCCGCGCGCCAGCCGCTCAGCGGGATCCCGGGCTCTGCCAGCAACATGCGCCGCGAGCTGAGAATGCCGCGCAGCCGCAGGTCGAGTCTGAACTGCTGGCGCAGCCGCTCGCTCTGCGAGGCCAGCTGCTCGAGCAGCGCCCCGCCGACCGCGCCCGGTCCGATGACCCCGATCGAGAGCGTATGAGGAGAGAGGTACAGTCCGGCGTGCACGGCGCGCAGCGCGCGCGTGGCGTTGCGCCCCTCGACGACCGCCGAGATGTTGCGCTCCGAGGCGCCCTGCGCGATGGCGCGGACGTTGACTCCCGCCGTACCGAGCGCCGCGAACACCTTGGCGGCGACGCCGGGGGTGCCGGCCATCCCGTCCCCGACTACTGCGAGGATCGCCTGGTCGGGATCGACGTCCACGCTCTGGATCTGCCCGTCGCGCATCTCGCGCTCGAAGGCGCGGCGTACCACCGCCACCGCACGCTCGGCCTGCTCCTGCGGGATGGCACAGCAGATGGAGTGCTCGGAACTGCCCTGCGAGATGAGAATGACCGAGATCCCCTCTTCGCGCAGCGCGCCGAACAGCCGGTACGCCGTGCCGGGCACCCCGATCATCCCCGTGCCCTCGAGATTGACCAGCGCGACCCGCTCGATGCTGGTGATGCCCTTGACCGGCAGGCTCGAGTCCGGCTGCGCGCAGATCAAGGTGCCGGTCTTGTCCGGTGCGAAGGTGTTGCGGATCCAGATCGGGATGGCATCGGCCACCGCCGGAGCCATGGTCTTGGGGTGGATGACCTTGGCGCCGAAGTACGCCAGCTCCATCGCCTCGTTGTAAGAGAGCGCATCGATGACCGTCGCGTCCGGCACGCGCCGCGGGTCGGCCGACAGCACCCCGTCGACGTCCGTCCAGATGTGGATCTCGCGTGCGCCCAACAGGGCACCGAAGATCGAGGCCGAGAAATCGCTGCCGTTGCGACCCAGCGTGGTGCGCACGCCGCGGCGGTCGGAGGCGATGAAACCGGTGATCACCAGGGTCCCGGCAAAGCCCGCGGGGACCTCGGTGTTGAGATTGGCACGTGACTCTTCCCACTGGATGCCCGGACCCCACGCGCCCCAGTCGACCAGCACCACGCGGCTCGCGTCGACCCAATGCACGGGACCGGCGCGCCGCGCGCGCGCGGCGAAGAAGCGTTGAAAGAGCCGTGAGGACCAGATCTC
>JAFAPI010000126.1 GCA_019247195.1 Gammaproteobacteria bacterium | reverse complement strand
CCGCACACAGCCGCGTCAGCTCGTCCGCGAGCACGTAGCGAACTGCGCACCCTGCGACCATCGCTGAACAATCGGCGGCGTTGTTGAGCCGCCACACCCGGCCACCTTGCTCGAGGACGGTAAAGGGCTCATGCGCGAGCGCGATCTGATCGGCGAGAGTCACGGCAGGACCGTAGCAACCGATGGCGGCGGCGACGCGGCTTTGTGACGATCCGCGCCGCTTGAGGGACGAACCGACCCAATGCAGCGACGGGCATCGGATAGGCCCCACCGACACACTCGGCGCGTGCGCCTGGCGGCCCTGCGGTGGCTACGACCAGGGCCGCCCTGTCATCGGCTGCGGGACCGATTTCGTGGTGCCTCGCACACCGGGCAAAGAGAGCGGGACCCGAGGCCAGACGGTCGCGGCAGAGCGGCAGCTAGTTCGAGGCGAACTCGTCAGTCCCCAGCCAGCACTTCGCCAGACCTCGCAGGTTGCGACGGTAGGTGCGGGTGACGTGGTACTCGCTGCCGGTGCGCGTGCGCACCACCCACTCGCCGCCGGGTCCGGGTTCGATCGCCTCGACGAAGGCGGTGTTGATCAGGACCGAGCGGTGGATGCGCAGGAAGCCGTAGGGGGCGAGGAGGGTCGCGACGGCTGCCAGAGTCTCCCGCAGCAGGTGCGTGCCCGCAGTGGAGCGCAGCAGCACGTAGTTGCCGTGCGCCTCTGCGCTCACCATTTCACGCGCATCGACGAACACCACGCGCCCCTTGTCCTTGACTCCCATCCGGATCTTGTCGGGAAAGTTGGCGCGCAGACTATGCAGCACATCCAGCATGCGCAGCGCTCGTTCCTGTTCCGTACGCCGCACCGCGGCATTCAGGGCCTCATGCACCCGCTCGGGATGGAAAGGCTTCAGCACGTAGTCCACCGCGCGCTTCTCGAAGGCCTGGACTGCATGCTCCTGGTGCGCGGTGATGAAGACGATGGCGGGCAGGGGTGCGGTGCCCCTGCTCAGCCGCTCGACGAGCTGCAGGCCGGACATTTCCGGCATGCGGATGTCCAGTAGCAACAGATCGAATTTGCGCGTGCCGAGGATCGCGAGGGCCTGCTGCGCGTCGTCGGCGGTCGCGAAGTGCTCGACGTCGGAGCGGTGCGCGATCAACTGCGCCAGCGCGGCGCGGGTCAGCGGCTCGTCGTCGACGATCAGTACGCGCATGACCTCAGGCTCCCGCCGCGCTCGTGGCCACCCGGGGCGCGGCGAAGCCCGGCGCCACGGCAAACGCTGGAACATCCAGGGCCGCACGGGCTACGGCACGCCGTTGATCGAGCTCGAATGACAGGTGGGCGTCGTCGCCGTACAGGTACTTCAGCCGCTGCCGCACGTTGGGGATCCCGAGGCCGAAGCCCGGCTCGGAGGTTCCTGCCACGCTGTTGGACACGACCACCCGCAGCCGCTCGCCGCGCAGCTCCGCTTCGATCCTGAGCCAGCCCCCCTGCCGTGCCGGAGCGATGCCGTGCACCAGCGCATTCTCCACCAGCGGCTGTAGCAGCAGCTGCGGACTCAGCACCGACTCGGTGTCGGCGGGCACCTGCCACTGCACCTCGAGCCGGCGCCCGAAGCGGATCTGCTCCAGTTCCAGGTAGGCACGCAGGAATGACAGCTCGTCGCTGAAGGGCACCAGATCCGCACTCTTGTACTTGATGACCGTGCGCAACAGGTCGGCGAGCGAAAACAGCAGATTCTTGGCGACAGCAGGGTCGGTGTCGATCAGCGTGGAAATACCCTGCAGAGTGTTGAAGAGAAAATGCGGGTGCAGCTGGGCCCGCAGCGCCTGCAGTTCGCTCTGCACCAGGCTCTGGCGCATCTCAAGGCCTTCGACCTCCTGCTGCTTGCTGCGCGCGAAGTAGGCGTACGCATGCGCCGCGGACAGGATGCCTAAGTAGAGAAGGAACAGGTCCGCAAACGTGTCGTAGCCGAGCCGCAGCAAGGTATTGAAGGAGCGCGGACCCCAGCTGAGGGTCTCGTGCATCCACGGTGGCAGCAGCAACCAGCGCACCACCGCGAAGGCCAGACAGAAGGCCGGGTACCCCAGCACGTAGAGGCCGATGCGCCGGAGCGACACACCTGTCAGTGGCCAGCGCATCACGCCGTAGAAGAGCGCCGGCGTCAGCAATGCCACCGTGAGATAGCGCACCGCGTAGAGCAGCAGCAGGTCTGAGTACACGGCCGGCAGCTGCTCCTGCAGCCGCTCGCGGTACACCTGCGAGCTAACCAACACCGCGGTGATGAGCCAGAAGCTCACCGACAGGCCGTAGGCCTGGAGCAGGCGCGAGGGAGCGGGAAGGCGCGGCCTCATGTGCGCAGTGTAAGCCTTCGCGGAGCGAGCGCACGCCGGCCCGCGCAACCCCGGTGCGCCGGGGTCGCCGCAATAAGTCTCACCGCCGCGCGCGGCGGCGCTCATCCGCACCGGCCTGCATCTCATCACCCGGCTTCAGCAACTGGTCACATTTCGCCGGTGCCCTCGGCGGGGCTGCCTATGCTGCGGCCCATATCTGAATCCTTGCGGTTTACAACTGCCCGCCGAGTGACGTGGCTGGAAAGCAACGATGCGGCAGGCTCGAGAGGAAGGGGAGAGCAAATGAAAGCTGTCGTATCCATGCTGCGCGCGCGGCGCGCGCGCTGCGCGGCTGCCCTCGCGGCACTCGCGCTGGGCCTCTCAGGCGGCACTCTTGCGCAGGCGCCCGCCACGGCGGACAGCGCGACGCCGGTGGTCGAGGAAGTCGTGGTCACGGGCTCGCGCATTCAGGCACCGAATGAGGTCAGCACCAGCCCGATCCAGGTCATCTCCGCGCAATCGATCGAGACCACGGGCAAGACCGATATCAGCGACATCATTACCCAGCTGCCGCAGGTCTTTAACAACGGTATCGGGCAGGACCTCGGCAACGGCACCAGCGGCCTCACCACGGCCGGGGGCGTCGCCACCGCGGATCTGCGCGGCCTGGGTCCCAACCGCACACTGGTGCTGGTGGATGGACGGCGCCTCGGGCAGGGCTCGCCCTACACTGCGATCCAGTCACCCGCTCCGGATCTGGACCAGATCCCGGCCGGCCTCGTCGATCGGGTCGAAGTCGTCACCGGCGGTGCCTCGGCGGCCTATGGCTCGGATGCCATCGCCGGGGTCATCAACTTCATCATGAAGAAGAACTTTCAGGGGCTGCAGGTCGATGGCCAGTGGAACGAGAACTGGCACAACAACCACGACACCTTCATGCAGAACCTGACCAGCCAGTTCGGTGGCACGTCGGCGACCGGCTCCGCCTGGGATGGGCGTCAGCGCAGCTTCGACGTGCTGCTGGGCACGAATTTCGCCGACAACAAGGGCAACATCACGGCCTACCTCAGCTACCGCCATGCCGATCCGGTGTTCAGCAGCCAGCGTGACTTCGGCGGCTGCCAACTCGATCCGGTGTCCAACGCGTCCGGTGATATCGTGGGTGTGGCCTGCGGCGGTTCCTCCAACTCCAACTGGTTCGAGCCGCTGACGGGGCCCAGCGCCAACAAGATCTACAGCGTCTACGGCACCGGCTTCATCCCGATCGGCAGCGCTGCCACGACGCCGCCCCCCTCTTTCAATTCACAGCCCTATATCTACATGACGCGTGAGGACGATCGCTACAACGCGGCGGTCCTTGCGCACGAGACGCTCTTCGATGCGCTGCAGCCTTACGCCGAGCTCTATTTCATGGATGACCGCTCGCACCAGCAGCCGGCTCCGGCGGCGCTATTCAAGGACTCCAACCCATTCGATGCCTTCGGCACCGGCAACTACCCGGTGAATTGCGACAACCCGCTACTCACAGGCCAGCAGGCCGCCATCCTGTGCTCGCCGGCGCAGCTCGCTTACGTGGCCGCCAACCCAGGGCAGGCCTGCCTCTTCAACACGGATCCCATCACCAAGGCCGTGACCTCTCCCAACTGCTCCGACGTACGCATCGGCAGGCGCAATATCGAGGGAGGCGCGCGTCAGACCGACTACGAGCACGAGAACTACCGGGCGGTCGTCGGCACGAAGGGAGATTTTGCCGACGGCTGGAGTTATGACCTCTATGGCCAGTACTACTACACGACCTTTGTCACCGCCAACTACCGCTACCTGAGCTTCCGTGCCATCGACAACGCCCTGCAGGTGACCGGGACGCGCACCAGCCCCAGCTGCATCAGCGGCGGGGGCTGCGTGCCCTACAACATCTTCGCCGACGGCGGGGTAACGCCCGCGCAGGTGCAGTCGCTGTACGAACTCGGCACCGCACAGGGGTCCTCGACATTGCGCACGGTGCATGGCGAGATCATCGGGCAGCTCGGGCGCTACGGCGTGACCTCACCGTGGGCCCGTGACGGAGTCGCGGTGGATGTGGGTTTCGAACACCGCAACGACCATGAATTCTTCCAGCCTGACGCGGCGGAGCAGAGCGGAGATCTGTCGGGCTTCGGTGCGGCCTCGGTGCCGATCGACAACAGCGTCTCGGTCAAGGAGGAGTTTGCGGAGCTGCGGGCGCCGTTGATGCAGGGTCTGCCGGGCGCGCACGAGCTGCTCTTCGATACCGGTTACCGCCGCTCGGACTACACCACCAGCGGAGTCACCAGCACCTACAAGTTCGAGCTGCAGTACGCGCCCGTCGCCGACTACCGTGTACGCGCGTCCTATGACAAGGCGATCCGCGCCCCGAGCGTGGTCGAGCTGTTCAACCCGCAAGTCGTCGTGACGGTCGGCCTCGGCACCGATCCGTGCGCACCGACCTTCAATGCCAACGGCACGATCGCCGCGCCGGCCGCGTTCTCACTGGCGCAGTGCTTGCACACCGGCGCGACCGCGGCCCAGTACGGTAACGGCAGCACGACCGATACAATTCCGCAGGGCACAGGCAGTCAGCTGTCGGCGCTGCAGGGGGGCAACCCGACTTTGAAGCCGGAACAAGCCGAAACCTATACGGTCGGCCTGAATTTCGCGCCTAGCCAGCTACCCGGCTTCTCAGGCAGCGTGGACTACTACCACATCGCCATCAAGGACGAGGTGGGCACAATCGCGGCCGGGGTCATCTTCAGCCAGTGCGGCAATTCGGGGGATCCGTTTTACTGTAGCCAGATCTTCCGCAACCCCGTCACCGGCGGGCTCAATACTGTCGGCAGCGTTGCGCAGGGTGGTTATGTCGTCCAGACCAACGTGAATACGGGCGCGGCGCTGGTGAGCGGCGTCGACCTGCAGCTCGCTTACCGGCGGGAGTTGCCGCGCGAGTGGGGCAGTCTCGGCTTCGAGATGAATGGTGCGTACCTGCAGCACACCGAGACGACGCCGGTGCGCGGTGCGCACACCTACGACTGCGCCGGCTACTTCGGCGTCACCTGCCAGACGGTCAATCCGCGTTGGCATCATATCTTCCGTGCCACCTGGACTACTCCGTGGAATGTCAGTGCCTCCGCGACCTGGCGCTTCATCGGTGCGGTCTCCGAGGACAACAACTCGCCCGATCCGTCGCTGCATTTCTCCAACCCGAGCTACGGACCTGGGTACGACCTGTTCCACGGCAACGTCCCGGCCTACAGCTACCTCGACCTGTCGGCCCGATGGAACGTCAATCGCGTTCTCAGCCTGCGCGGCGGCATCAACAACGTCCTGGACAAGGACCCACCGCTCCTGAATACGACCGTGGTGCCTCCGGGCGAGGCTAATACCATCGACGTGTACGATCAGTTCGGCCGGCAGCTGTTCCTCGCGTTCACGGCCTCTTTTTGATTGAGCCATGGCCAGCGCGTCGCCCCAGATCTTCGCCGCGCTGGGCCTCGGCCTGCTGTGCTGCGGCGGCTGTGCGCTGTCACGACCCGCGCCGGCGATCGGCGCGCGGACGAGCGGGGACATCCAGTGCACCACGGAGCATGTCACCGGGTCGGTGATACCGGTGCAGGTGTGCACGGCGAAGGCGCAACGCGAGGCCCGCCAGGCGAGTGGACAGGACTTCCGCGACTCGATGGAGCGGCGGCGCTACGGGGCCTGTGCCGGCGGCCCCATGGATGGGAGCTGTCGGTGAGTACGCGGCGGGGACCCTTAGACAGGGAGGCACCCTTATCTGCCGAGAGCGATCGTCAGCAGGTCGCGAGCCTTGATCTGGCGTTTCAGCGGGCGGTCAAGCATAACGACGTCGAGCGCATGGCGAGCATTCTGCACGAGGATATGGTGCTGATCCTCGGCGACGGACGGCGCCAGTGCCGCGCCGACTTACTCGAGGAGGCGCGCCAGCGTCAGGTCAGTTACGAACTACAGGATGAGGAGCCGGACTCACAGGTCGTGCGGGTGTGTCAGGACACGGCGGTCGTGACGGCCTGTTTGAAAATCGCCGGACACACAGCGGCAGGACGGTTCCAGCGCCGCGTCTGGTTCAGTGACGTATACGTGCGGACGGAATCGGGCTGGCGCTACTACCTCGGCCAAGCCTCGCTGCCCATGCCCGAGCGTCCGCCCGGCTGAGAGTCCCAGCGGTATCGCGCGCATCACTGACGCGAGCCCGCGCACCCGACCGCTCAGCTGTGCTGGGCCTGCGCGTAAGTTTCCATCATCAGCCCGGTGCCCCCGCGCGAGACGTGCGCGACGACGGCCGTGCGGCGATGGATCTTGGTGATCGTGCCCAGATTGATGGCAAAGGAGAGCACCACGTGTTGCCCCTTGCGCAGCCCCAGGTTAGTAGTCTCGATGAATACGCCGGTGGCGGAGAGATTCAACGCCTTGCACAGCTTGCGGCGACCACCGGGGACGGTGATGTACACAATCGTGCGGGCGCGGTGCCGCGTGTGCAGACGTCGTTCCACTACTGCTCGTCCGAAAGTCTTCTTGTTCTCACTTCCCCGGACCCATTATGCGCTCAGCTCTGCAGGGCAAAATTACAGACTGAACTTAATACGCGCGTCCTTCGCAGGACGATTTTGCTGTATGACGCGGCTGACACGCAGCCGTTGACTTAGAGGAAACCCCCGATTGCGCGGCCGAAGCTGGCGAGGTCGACCAGGAACGCATCGTGCCCCTCGATGCAGGGCAGCGGTGTGAAGCGTGTGGCGACGCCCGCCGTGGTCAGGTCGCGGGCGATCGCCTCCTGCTCAGCCAGCGGGAAGAGCAGGTCCGAGACGACCCCGATCACCAGTGCGGACTCGAGCCCCGCGCGCCGGAAGAGCTCCACCGGCGCTCCGTGGCGGGCGAGCTCGAAGCGGTCCATCGAGCGGGAGATATAAAGGTAACAGTTGGCATCGAAGCCGCGGACGAAGCGCTGTGCCAGTGCCTCCAGATAGCCCTGCACGGCGAACTCGGAGCTGAAGGGGTCGCGGCTCGCCATATCGGACCGGATCGGCTCACGGCCGAATCGCTGCTGCCACTCGGCAGCGGAGCGATAAGTCACGGTGCCGAGCTTGCGGGCGATGCGCTGCCCGGTCAGCGGGGGCGCATCGGGCGGGTAGTTGCCCCCGCGCCAGGCGGGGTCGGACGTGATCGCCTCGCGCTGGATCGAGCGCAGCGCGATGGCGAAGGGAGAGGCCGCCTGGGTGCCGGAGATGCACAGCAGTCGCCGCGCCGCACCCGGGAAGAGTGCGGTGTAGGCGAGGGCCACCATGCCGCCCAGGGACGGGCCCATCACCGTGTCCAGGCGCTCGATCCCCAGCGAGCGCACCGTCTCGTAGCCGGCGCGGGCAATGTCTTCGACCGAGAGATCCGGGAAGCTCAAGCGGTAAGGCGCACCCGTCGCCGGGTCCTCACTCGCAGGTCCGGTCGAGCCGAAGCAGCTGCCGAGCGAGTTGACGCAGATGATGTAGTACCGGCTCGAGTCGAGGGCGAGCCCCGTCCCCAGCATGCCCTCCCACCAGCCAGGGCTCGGGTCCTGGGGGGAGCTGGTCGCGTGCGCCGGCGGGGAGAGACCGGTGAAGAGCAGGATCGCGTTGTCGCGGCGGGTGTTCAGCGCTCCCCAGGTCTCGTAGGCGATGCGCGCGCCGTGCAATACGCCGCCGCGCCACATCGGAAACGGATCGGAGAGCGTGGCGTAGCGCCGCGCGTCCCCCTGGGTGCGCGTGAGCACGATTCGACCCGCGCTCAGGGCTCGGGGTCGCTCCCCTCCGCAATCCCCTCGAAGAGCAGGGTCGAGAGGTAGCGCTCGCCGGTGTCCGGCAGCATCGCGAGGATAACCGAGCCCTGCGGCGCTTCGGCGGCCACCTTCAGGGCGGCCGCAAAGGTGCCGCCCGAGGAGATACCGCAGAAGATGCCCTCGTTGCGGGCGAGGGTGCGCGCGGCCTCCACCGCCTCGGCGTCCGTCACGGGCAGGATCTGGTGCGCGACCTCGCGCTCGAGGACCTTGGGCACGAAGTCGGGCGTCCAGCCCTGGATCTTGTGCGGCTGCCAGGGTTTGCCCGAGAGCAGTGCCGCACCGGCGGGCTCGGTGGCGATGATCTTCACCTCCGGGCGGGCGAGACGGATCATCTGCCCGGCGCCGGTGAGGGTCCCGCCGGTGCCCCAGCCGGTGACGAAGAAATCCAGCCGGCCGCCGGCGAAGTCCTGGAGGATCTCGGGACCGGTGGTGTTGCGGTGGTAGCGGGGGTTCGCCTCGTTCTCGAACTGCCGGGCGAGGAACCAGCCATGCTTGCGGGCGAGCTCCTCGGCCTTGCGCACCATGCCGGTGCCGCGCTCCGCGGCCGGGGTGAGGATGACCCGTGCGCCGAGCATGCGCATGATCTTGCGCCGCTCGATCGAGAAGGACTCGGCCATGGTGGCTACGAACGGGTAGCCCTTGGCGGCGCACACCATGGCGAGGGCGATCCCGGTATTGCCCGAGGTGGCCTCGACCACCGTCTGCCCCGGTTTGAGCTTCCCGGTGCGCTCGGCGTCCTCGATGATCGCGATCGCCAGGCGATCCTTGACCGAGGCGATCGGGTTGAAGAACTCGCACTTCACGAACATCGTGACGTGCTTGGGCGCGGAGCGGTTGATGCGCACGATGGGCGTTCTGCCGATCGTGCCGAGAATGCTGTCGTAGATCATGATGGCAACCTTGTACCCGCACCGCGCGCCCGAGCTCAAGCAGCGCGGGGGACTAAGAAGAGACCGGATCGTTATATTGGCATGATCAGGCTGCAGAAGCTCTTGGCCGCGAGCGGACTCGGCTCGCGGCGCACCATCGAAGACTGGATCCGCGCCGGCCGGCTCACGCTTGATGGCCGCACGGCGCAGCTCGGCGATCGCGCCGGCCCGCACGCGGACATCCGTCTGGATGGCGAGCCGCTCAGGCTGCAGGCGAGCGGAACGCCCGAGGCACTCCTCTACTACAAGCCGGTGGGGGAGGTGACGACGCGCCGTGACCCGCAGGGACGACCGACGGTCTTCGACCGGCTCCCCCCGCCGCGCTCGGGTCGGTGGGTCGTGGTCGGCCGGCTGGACGTGAACACCGCCGGGCTGCTGCTGCTCACCACCGACGGGGCACTCGCGCACCGCCTGATGCACCCCTCCGGCGAGGTCGAGCGCGAGTACCGGGTACGGTTGCGGGGTACCCCGGGCGCTGACGTGCTGACGCGCCTATTAAAAGGAGTGGCGCTGGAGGACGGGCCTGCCCGCTTTGACCGGATCGAGGGCACGGGCGAGGGGAGCGGGAGCCACTCGAGCTTCAGCGTGGTGCTGCGCGAGGGGCGCAATCGCGAGGTCCGGCGGCTCTTTCAGGCGGTCGGATTTGAGGTGAGCCGCCTCCTGCGCGTGCGCTACGGCCCTATCGCCCTGCCGACGACGCTGCGCCCCGGGCAATGGCAGCCCCTGGGGCCGCAGGAGCTCTCCGGCCTGGCCGGGACGGCTCAGTCCTCGCCGGCCGGTCGCCCGCCCCGCTCAGCCCCTAGCAAATCCCGGGCCAGGTCACGTTGACAGTCCCGGACCCCGAAATCACAATACGCGGCTCGTTTTGCGGAGGGGTACCCAAGCGGCCAACGGGAGCAGACTGTAAATCTGCCGGCTTACGCCTTCGAAGGTTCGAATCCTTCCCCCTCCACCAGAGAATCCTCGCGGTGGAGGCGAAGCATCCGCGCTGACGAAGTGTGGCCGGCAGATCGTTATCAGCGCGGGTGTAGTTCAATGGTAGAACCTCAGCCTTCCAAGCTGATGACGTGGGTTCGATTCCCATCACCCGCTCCAGCGGCCGTGCCCTTAGGTTCTGAGCTCAAGTTAGGGCCCATGTAGCTCAGTTGGTAGAGCACGTCCTTGGTAAGGACGAGGTCACCGGTTCAATCCCGGTCGTGGGCTCCAGTTGACCGACCGGCGGTTCAAAAAGTCAGTCCGGAATTTTTCACGCCGCGTGAGTGACACGCGGCGCGCGCGAGTCGAAGGAAAACGCCATGTCCAAAGAGAAGTTTGAGCGCTCCAAGCCGCACGTGAACGTGGGGACGATTGGCCATGTGGACCATGGCAAGACGACCTTGACGGCGGCGCTGACGAAGGTGATGGCCGAGACCTACGGCGGGACCT
>JAFAPI010000078.1 GCA_019247195.1 Gammaproteobacteria bacterium | reverse complement strand
TGAGAGCGTGCCGCGGTCATAGATCAACGGAGCGAAAAACAGAAGCAACGGGCGCGCCGCACATGCACTTACGGGTAGATGACGAAGCCTCTTCAGGCTTGCCCGCATTGCACTGCGAGCATTGTTGCTAAGTCTGCTGGGCTCTGTGTACTCACAGACGGTCGCTGCAGGCGGTGTCGCCTTTGCGGATGGTTTCGAGGGTGGGGCCAACGCAGCGTGGGGCAAGGATGGCAATCGCAATCGGTGCTCAGTCACCGCACATGCGTTTGACGGCGGCGCGCCCCACGGCGGTAGCTCCATGCTCATCTGCAACTGGGACGACACCCTGAACTGGGGCGATCCCAATGCGTACACGACTTTGTGAATGGAGCAAGGCGCGGGGAAATTGCCGCACCCCTGCTTTCGTTGCGGCTATTAACTGCGGCATCGACGAGCCGCTGGGCAGCCAATGGCAATCGCCCAGCTGGGGCGATACTTGTCCAGTTCTTCCTCGTTCGGAGCTATAACTCGTAACCCGACAGCACCTTGGCGTGAAGAGACTGCGCAAGTAGGTACGAATACCACCCACCGGCCATCTTGCTATGGTCACGACAATGACGACACGACAGATTAATCAGGTGATTAGCTCGCCAACCGAGCACCCAGAACGCTCGCACTACGCGTCCACTGATCCATCAGAGCTCTTCGCCGCTCATCGATGGCCTCGCGGGAAGCCTCGCCCATCTGCAGCCGCTGAATGGCACTGCGAATGCTAGATGAGGTGTTGTCGACGTAGAGCGCAGCCACTCCGAACAGTTCTTCACAGGCGGCGTTTCCCGAGAGCACCATGGGCTTTCCCAAGGCCAGGGCCTCATACGCCCCGCATACCAGGCAATTGTCCATGGTCGTGAGGTCGATGATCGCGTCGGCAGCTCGCAAGAGCGCCCAGTACTCCTGTTCAGGCAGGAACCCGGTGAGGGTCACGTTCGACGGCAACCCGGCGCGGACTGACTGATCGAGCTTGTCGGGGTTACCGGTCGCATATAGCTGCACTGGCAGGTCGCGGACGGCTTCAAACACGGCGGCGACCGGCTCATCCTTGGCATAAGTGGCGATCAGCACGAGATTGAAGCCGGATGTGAGCGGCGCGGTGACTCGCCCGTCGGGTGGATCGGGGATCCGATCCGGCAAAACGAAGGGCCGCCCAGCGGCGGCTTCGACGATATGAGCCAGTTGGCGGTTCGTGACAATGGTGAGATCTGAGCGCTTTATGACCCAGTGGGCGAGCCTGCGGACAATTGGGCTGCTGTGGATGTAAGGCTCGACCGCTTCATTGTGCGCGTCGACTACCACGCTGAAACCCAGTACCGATCGCAGCAGCACCGCTAGAGTGGCGAGAATCAGAGAAGGATTCTGAATCAGGAGGACATCCGGGCGCCGCCTAAACAGCAGCGTCATAGTCCGAGTCGTGAGCAGTGCGTACCTTGAGAAACCACGCCGCGGGGTGGTCAGGACTACCAGCTCAAGGCCGAGACCACCGCAGAGCTCGCGCATCCGGCGATGCTCCTCCCAGCTCAACGCGAGCCGCCTCATGCGGCGTACGTAATCGACGGCCGGGTGGCGGGCTCGGCGGACTGCTGCCGGGCGTGCCAGAGCTGGTACATGAGAAGTGAGAACAGAAGCTTACTGTGCTTACGGTGACCCGACAGGTGCTCGCGTTGCAGTTGCTCAACAGTGGCCGGATCGAAGATTCCGCCTTCGGCGAGAGCCCGGCTGCTGAGTGTGTCTTGCATCAAAGTCCGCAGCGGTCCGCGCAACCATTGCCCCATGGGCGCCTCGAAACCCTGCTTGCGGTGATCGATTACCGCAGGGGGTAGCCACTTGCGGGCCACTTCCTTGAGTAGATGCTTCTGGCGCATGCCGCGGATCTTGAGACTCGAGGGGATGCGCATCGCCTCCTCGACCAGACGGTGGTCGAGGTACGGCACCCGCAGCTCAAGCGAATGCCACATGCTCAACCGGTCCGTCAGACGCAGGATGTCGTCGGGCAGATACCAGCGCAGGTCGGTCTGCAGCGCGCGCGTGACGCTGTCGCCATGGCTGCCTTGGGTGAACGACTCCGTCAAGGTCGCTGCGGTCGCCGCAAAGTCGACGCGCGCGGCGATCTCAGGACGATAAAGACGGGCTCGCTCCAGCCACGGCAGCGTGCTCATCGAATCCTGGTACCGGGCGGCGGCGGTGTCAGCACCCACACGGGTAAAGCGCTTGAGATGATCGACCATGTCGCTGGCGTTGCGCGGCTCGGGTAGGCGGCGCACCAATGGCGCGATGATCCGCTCCCGAAGCAGCCGCGGAACCCGGGCGTACCGATCCCCCAGACGTGCCCCAAGGTGGCGCCGGTAGCCGCCGAAGAGCTCATCGCCGCCGAGACCGGTCAGGGCAACCTTGACCGAGCGCGCCGCGACCTGACTGACGTAGTAGCTCGGCACCACAGAGTCGTCCGCGAACGGCTCGTCGAAGGCCGAGACGATGTCCTCGATGATGTCGGTGACGTGCGGTTGCACGTCGATCTCGTGGTGGTTAAGCCGGTAACGCTGGGCGATGAGCCGCGCGTACTCGCGCTCATCGATGAAGGCACTTCCGGCCTGCGCGAACCCCACGGTAAAGGTCTCCACCGGTCGCTCGGTGGCCGCCGCCATCATCGCGACCATCAGGCCGCTGTCGACCCCACCGGAAAGAAACGCGCCTACCGGGACATCGCTCACCAGGTGCGACTGTACGGCGCTCTGCAATGAGTGCTCGATGCGGTTCTTCCACTCTGCCTCCGAGAGCGGCTCGGCCGCGGCATCGGGCACCTGCCAGTAGGCGCGCGGCCTGACCCGGCCGTCTGTCCCGATCGTGAGCGTCGTGGCCGGCGGCACCTGCTGGATCGCGCGATAGATGCTGCGCGGCGCCGGAATGAAGGTGTAGGTGAGAAAGCCATCGAGCGCCTGCCAGTCGATGTCCCGCGGCACCAGACCGGTGGCCAACAGCGACTTGATCTCGGAACCGAACAGCACCCCCTGCGGCAGCTGCGCGAAGTACAGCGGCTTGATCCCCAGCCGGTCCCGCGCCAGGAGCAGCTCCTGACGGAGGCTGTCCCACAGCGCGAAGGTGAACATCCCTTCGAGCTCGCGCACGAGGTCGGCGCCCTGCTCCTCATAGAGGTGGACGATCACCTCCGTGTCGGATTGGGTGCGCAGCTGGTGGCCGCGGGCGATGAGGCCGGCGCGCAGTGCCCGGTAATTGTAGATTTCCCCGTTGAACACGACGGCGACTGACCGATCTTCGTTGTAGATCGGCTGATCGCCCCCGGACAGATCGATGATCGCCAGGCGGCGCATCGCCAGGCCGACCGGGCCGGTCTGCAAGAGCCCCTCGCCGTCCGGACCGCGTCGGAATATGACGTCGTTCATGCGCTGCAGCGTCCCCGGGGGCAGGGGCGCCGACGCAAGGAAGCCACAGATCCCGCACATACGAGGCTAGCGCGCCCGGGCGGGCGGCGCCTGGCGCTGACGCACCGGCAGGGCTCGCGGGCGCACGCTCACGCCGGGCAGCCAGCGCCGCGCGGACAGCCGGGTGGGCACGCTCGCCTCTGTCGCCAGGGACGGCGCCAGCTTCACCGCCAGGCGGGCCGTCACCACCGACAGGCCACCGAAGAAGTACCAGTAAGGCTCGGAGAAGCCGAACGCGGCGAAACTGAAGAAGAGGTCGACCCCGACTACCACCATGAGCGTCACCGCAACGTCGTGGAGAAAGGACAACCGCGGGTCGTCGGTCGGGGCCGCTCTGACCAGACGCTGTGCGGTCAGACAGGTCTGCAGGAAGCTCCAGATCAGGGCGAGCACCAGAACCAGGCCCACATAGCCGAGTTCCTCGGCCACCTCGAGGTACAGGTTGTGCGAAGGCAAGTCTTCGCCGCGGAAGTTAGCGTTCGCCTCGCGCGAGGTCCCCAGTCCGTGCCCGAACAGCGGGTGTCGCAGCGACACCTTGAAGTCGGCGATCACGCCATTGATGCGGTCCTCGGCGGTCTGCCCGCCCTTGGCGGAGTGCGAGAAGATCGAGACATAACGCTCGCGCTGCAGGTCGTTCATCAGCCCGATGCTGACCATCAGCACGAGTGCCCCGGCGGTAAGAAAGACCACGCGGTGCTTGCTGCGCCAGACCAGCAGTACTCCCAGGAAGATCAGCCCGAGAAAACCCGAGCGCGAGGCACTCAGTACCAGCGCATAGCACATGGCAATGGCCGTGCCGACCAGGAGCGCCCGCCGCAGCGTCGTATCCGGCTTGAGGATCAGGTGCAGCAGCGGCAGCGCCATGATGATGACGAACGCCAGGCCGTTAGGATTGATGATGTCGTAGGGCGAGCCGGCCAGGCGTTCCATGTACTCCCAGTTGCCGAGCGAGGTGAAGGATCCCCAATAGCCGGACTTGATGTGCATGCCGAGAGGCTCGAGCACGCGCCAGACCTGAGTCGCCACGTACACCGCGAGCAGCGTGCGCAGCTTGCGCGTCGTGTCGACGGTCGCGATGACGAAGAAGAAGAAGCACAGCGACTTCGAATAGGGCTCCAGGTTGTGCAAGGTGCTGCCGGGCCACTCCACGAAAGGCAGTGTCAGCACTATGTATCCGACGAGGATCCACAGACGTCGCGCGACCGGATCCATGCGCGGCGCCGGCCCACGGCGTGGCCCACGCGCTCCCAGCGCGATGGCCAGGGCGGTCAGCACCGCCAGCAGCAGGTCAAAATGCATCGCACCC
>JAFAPI010000045.1 GCA_019247195.1 Gammaproteobacteria bacterium | reverse complement strand
ACAGTCGTCGGGAGATTGCTTGGTCGGCGGCCGGCTCGTTGGCGACGTCGGCAAAGACATCAGCAGTTTTCGATCTCGGGGGACATCCTGAGGATCAAATCCCAAACGACGCCGACGGCACCGCGGTTACGCGGACTCTCGTCTGGGCGCGGATGAGATAGAACCAACGCGGCGCCACGAGGGACCCCTGTGCAGCGGGAGCCCCGCGCCTCGCAGGACCTTACCCGCGTACGCTCAGCGACTTCACCCGGAAACATCCATGCTCCAAAACCGCTCCATGCTCACCTCGGTCGTGATCCCTCAACTTGCCTACGGCGAGGTGGCACCGGCGGCCGCCTGGCTCTGCCGCGCCTTCGGCTTCAGGGAGCGCCTGCGCATCGGCACCCACCGGGTGCAGCTCACCTTTCCGGGCGGCGGATCGTTGGTCGTCACCGAGGGCGGCTCTGCAGCGACCGCGGGCGCCGCGGGCTATGCCTCGCACCGCGTGATGGTTCGCGTCGCGGATATCGATAGCCACTATCACCATGCCGCCGCGCACGGCGCGAAGATTCTGAGTGCACCGAGAGACTATCCCTACGGGGAGCGGCAGTATTCCGCGCTCGATCCCGGGGGGCACCGCTGGGACTTCTCGCAGACCCTCGCCGACGTCGACCCGTCCGAGTGGGGTGGCGAACTGCTCGAGCGCTGACGAGCCGCAAGAGCAGGTCCCTGCCGCCTGTCCTGTCCATGACGCCCGTGCTTGCGAACCCGTCCCTGTGGCCGCAGTCCTTTCCGCTGATGCGCGCTGGCGGACTCTTCATCCTCATCATGGGCGCTGCGACGCTGCTGGGTGCTCTCATTCACAGCCAACGCCGCGTGCTGCTGACCGCGGGAGCCGTGTCGGCCACGCTGGCGATCGTCCTCTTCGCCGCCCGATTGTCGGCACCGTACGGCGTACCGACCCGGCTGCAGGTGGCATTCCTCGGCGGCGCGATCGTCGCCGAAGCGATCCTGATCCGGCTGGCCGTCGCGCGCTACCGCGCCTCAGGCGAGCGCTCGCTGCTCCTCGCGACCCTGTTCGTCGTCGGGCTGCATTTCCTGCCGATGGCGGTGGCCTTCGGCCCCGGGTGCGCCCTCATGGGGCTCGCGCTTTGCCTGTGCGCGGGGTCGGGTCTGTGGCTCATGCCGCGCCTGCCGCTGAATGGCCTCTGGGCGGCCGACGGCCTCGTCAAGATCGCCTTCGGGGCCGTGATGCTCCTGCTCCGGTAGCATTCGTCGGCAGGCGCACCCCCGGTGCGGCCGAACGGGAGTCGGGAGCCATGTCGCGGAGGTGGGCTTATCTGGCCGTCGGCCTGCTGCTGTCCGCGATCGCCAGCGCGGGTTTCTTTCCCACCCCCAAGATCCTCAAGGGCAGGATCGAGAACGATGTCTACCACGCGCCGGGCGATGTGCTGAGCGTCGCCGTGCCCTTCGCCAAGGGAACCTACGAATACACCTACCTGCGGATCCGGGAGCAGTTCTATGCGCGCAGCCGGCTCATCGTCTTCGGTCCCGCCGCCTACGACGAGAGTATCTACCGGGTGGAACTCATGCAGCGCAGGGACGGTGTGGCGACACAGGAGTCATTCCAGGAGGATGCCCCGCAGCTGATGCTGGGGGCGATGCAGATGATGGAGCAGGATGCGCGCGCGCCTGTGAAGGAAACCGCCCGGGATCAGGAGCCGGTCAACGGTCACCCCACGCTGCACGTGCAGGGGACTCAGCAAGTGCCTGCGGGCCTGATGGCGAACCGGCCGGTGCGCGTCAGCCACGAGTTCTTCGTGATGAAGTTCACCACCCTGATCGCCGTGGTCATCGTCATGCGGCCCGAGCGCATACCGAGCCCCACCCCCGGAATCCCCGCCGCCAGGTTTGCGAGCTCGCTCCAGGTGCCGTGAGCTCGCGCCGCGCGCGACTTGCCCGATGCGGTCCTAGGCCGGAAACGCCGCGTCCAGACTCTTGAGCTCCTCGGGTGTCAGCGCCACGGAGAGCGCCGCCGCGTCCTCCCGCACGTGCTCGGGCGAGCCCGCCTCGGGGATGGCGATGACGTTGCCACCACGGATCACCCAGGCGAGCGCGACCGCGGCCGCGGAGCAGCCGTGCGCGGCGCCGATCTGCGCCAGCGTGCGGTCCTTGATGACGAGGTTCTTGTCGCCCCCCAGCGGGGAGTACGCCATGACGGGCATGTGGTGCTGCTGGCACCAGGGCAGCAGGTCGCGCTCGATGCGCCGGTTGTTGAGGCTGTAAGGCACCTGGTTGGTGGCGCAGCGGTGGCCGTCGGGCACCTTGAGCAGATCGTCCATCTGGCTGACGCTGAAGTTCGACACGCCCCAGGCGCGGATCTTCTTCGCCGCGCGCAGCTGCTCGAAGGCGGCTACCACGCCGGCGAACTTGGCGCTCGGGACCGGCCAGTGCAGCAGGTAGAGGTCCAGGTAGTCGGTGCCGAGGCGGGACAGGCTCGCCGCGCAGGCGCGCGCGATGCCATCGCCGTCGATCTCATCGCCCTCGACCTTGGAGACGAGGAAGATCCGCTCACGATCGCCGGCGAGCACGTGGCTCAGCAGCTCCTCGGAGCGGCCGTGGCCGTAGTTGCCGGAGGTGTCGAGCAGGCTCATGCCGAGCGAGATGCCGGTGCGCAGCGCCTCCTCCTCGACCGCCGCCGGGTGGCGCCCCTGGCCGAGATGCCAGCAACCCTGACCGAGCGCCGGAACCGCGGGGCCCTCGGGCAGGCGCACCGTGCGCGCCGGTGCCGACGCGGCCGCGGCGCCCGCCTCGCGCGCCAGCGCCCGCAGCGCAGGCCAGGAGAGTGCGAATGCCGCACAACGGACCGCGAACTCGCGCCGACTCAGCTGGGACTGGCTCATGGAGGACTCCGCGCCGGATGGGGGGGCGGATTGTACGTGCGCGCGCGGCCGCACTGTGTCAGGCAACCTCCCTAACACGGTGCAGACGACTGTCCTTTCGGACACATAGGTAACAGAGTATTCCGGAGACATAGGTGACACTTTTCGGTATTTGCGGGGGTTACGCAGATGCCGTGGCGGGAGTGTCAGCCGATGGACGAGCGACTGCGTTTTGTGGCCCGGTTGCTGGACGGGGAGAAGATGGCGGTGCTGTGCCGGGAGTTCGAGATCTCCCGCAAGACCGGCTACAAGATCTTCGGTCGGTACAAGGACTGCGGGGTGGAGGGTCTGACTGATCGATCCCGCAGACCCTATCGTCATGCCCGCCAGCTACCCTTCCAGATCGAGAAGGCCATCGTCCAGCTCAAGCAGGAACACCCCAACTGGGGGGCCCCCAAGATCCGGGAACGCCTGCGCCGCAAGCACTCCGAGGTGCACTGTCCTGCGATCAGCACCGTGCATGCGATCCTGGATCGCCATGGCCTGGTGAAGCGCCGGCGCCGCCGGGTCTACAGGCCTGAAGGCACCGCGCTCGCCCGCCCTTGCTCGCCGAACGATCTTTGGTGCGCTGACTACAAGGGCGAGTTCATGCTGGCCGACCGGCGCTATTGCTACCCCTTGACCATCTCGGACTTCGTCAGCCGCTATCTGCTGACCTGTGAGGCCCTCTCGAGCACTCACTCGATGTTCGCTTTCACCGTATTTGAGCGTGCTTTTAAGGACTTCGGCCTACCCAGAGCGATTCGCACCGATAACGGCGCTCCCTTCGCCAGCGCCAACTCACTCTTTGGTCTGACGCGCTTGTCAGTATGGTGGCTGCGCCTGGGGATCGACATCGAGCGCATCAAGCCCGGTCACCCTCAGCAGAACGGGCGCCATGAGCGCATGCACTTAACTCTCAAGCAGGAGGCCACTAAGCCCGCCTCCAAGAACTTCCTGCACCAGCAGGCGCGCTTTGATCAGTTCATCAGCTGTTTCAACCAGGAGCGTCCACACGCCGCCCTGAACATGCGCTACCCGGCCGAGGTCTATAAGCCCTCACCGCGCCCTTACAGCGGCTTGCCCGAGCTCGAGTACCCCTTCCACGATCGCACCATCACTGTCACGCGCTGTGGCAGGATTTGTATGGGGGCGCTGAAGATCAACCTCAGCCAAGCCTTCGCCGGTCAGCGGGTCGGAGTAAAGCAGGTCGAGGATAAAATCTGGCTGGTGAGCTTTATGCGCTACGACTTAGGCTACTTTGATCACCAGACATGTCGTATCGAGAGTGCGGCTAACCCCTTCGCCGCAAAACTGTTACCCATGTCTCCGGTATAAAACGTCACCTATCTCATCGGAATAGACACTTGCGCGCGACTATCGGGGCAGGGGGATTCGAACCCCCGACCCTCTGCTCCCAAAGCAGATGCGCTACCAGACTGCGCCATGCCCCGTACGTCGATTCTACCAAGACCCCCGACGGCGAGGACCTGATCGATGCGCTCGCAGAGTGAAGGGTCCGCCGACTGTGCGGCGCGCTCGAGCCAGAGTCGCGCCTCCTGGCGCGCCCCGCCCTGCAGCAGCAGCAGGGCGTAGTTGAACTGCGCCCGGTAATACCCGGCCTCGGCGCTGCGGCGATACCAGAGAGCGGCCTGCGCGGGATCCGGGGAGCACCCCCACCCCTCCTCCCGGCAACGCGCCAGGAGATTCATGGCGCGCGCATGACCGCGTCGTGCGGCGCGACCATACCAGTACAGTGCCTCACCGCGGTCACGCCGCACCCCGCGACCCTCAAAGAGCAGGTTACCCAGGTTGTATTCGCCCCAGGCGTGACCGCTCACCGCGGCAGCGGCGTAACACTCCGCCGCCTTGCGCAGGTCCACCGCGGTGCCCCAGCCCTGCTCGTGACAGCGACCGAGCATGTTATGCGCGTCCGCATCGCCGCTGGCGGCCGCGCGCGTGAAAGAGGCGAAGGCCTGGGCCGGGTCGCGCGCGACACCCGTGCCTTCGAGGAGCATGCGGCCGAGCCGCACCTGGGCAGCGGGGACACCCCGCGCCGCAGCGCTGCGCACCCAACGGGCGGCGCGGCCGGGTTCGATGCTCAGTAGCTGCTGCAGCTGCGGGTAGGTCATCCGCTGCAGGGCCTGCAGGCGCAGCAGGTCCGTCTCGTGCTGTGCGGCGCGCGCAGGTCCGAGCGCGGAGCCGTTCAGCCCCGTCACAGGTCGCCCCAGCGGCGTACCAGGTTGTGATACAGGCCGGTCAGACGCACGAGCGGCGCCCGTGCCGTGCCAGCTGCACTCAGCTCACGGATGGAGTCATCCAGCTCGAACAGCAGCTCGCGCGCGATCGGATCACGCACCATGCTCTGCACCCAGAATATCGAGGCCACGCGCGCACCGCGGGTCACCGCTTCGACGCGGTGCACACTGCCCGCCGGGTACAGCACGAGGTCGCCGGCCGGCAGCTTGACGCGATGCTCACCGTAGGTGTCCTGGATCACCAGCTCGCCTCCGTCGTAGTCCGCCGGTGCGGAGAGGAACAGCGTCGCGGACAGATCGGTACGCAATCGGAAAGACGTGGCGGGCACCTGCCGCACCGCATTGTCGACGTGAGCGCCGAAGGCCATACCGTTCTCGTAGCGGTTGAACATCGGCGGGAAAACGTGCCGCGGCAAGGCGGCACTCAGGAAGAGCGGATTGCGCTCCAGTGCCGCCACAATGAGTGCGCCGCACTCGCGCGCGAGCGGATCGCCGTGAGGCAGCTGCTGGTTGTCTTTCACCGCCACGGACTGAAAGCCTGCCGTCGCGCTGCCACTGGTCCAGCTCGCCACGCCGAGTTGGTCCCGGAGCGTCGTGAGCTCCGCGGCCGCGAGGACCGCCGGGATCCGCACCACCATCAGAGTGTCGCGCGCACGCTCAGCGTGGCACTGCGCGCGGCCCCCGGAACGATGTGATTCTCGGCTGCGTTGTTGTAGTACGGCGCCGCGTAGTAGAGGCGATCGGTGAGATTGAGGCCGTTCAGCTGCACCGTCAGGCGCGGGCTGAGGCGGTAAGTCAGCATCGTATTCCAGACGATGAAGCCGGGGATGCGCACTAGATTGGCCGGGTCCGCAAAACGCGGACCGAGCCAGCTCGTGCCCGCACCGAGCTCCAAGCGCGGGCTGACCTCGAACTCGGTCCACAGGTTGAGTGCGTTGCGAGCAGTATTGGGCAATGCCTTGCCGATGTCCGCGGCCGTGCCCGCCGTCAGCGTGCGACTGTGCAGATACGTGTACCCGCCGAAGACTTCCCAACGCGTGGCGAGATAGCCGTTCAGGCCAACTTCCACTCCATCGACGCGCTGATCGCCGTTGAGGACCAGCCGTGTCGGGTAGACCGGATCGTTGGTCTGCGCGTTGTCGACCTCGGTGCGGAAGAGCGCGCCGCTGAAGGCCAGCCGCGCGCCCAGCAGACCGGCCTTGACGCCGGCCTCGTAGGAGTGGGCCCTCACCGGCCCGAGATTCGCGGTCGCCGCACTGAGCGCGAGCGCCTCGGCGGAGGGATCGAAGGAAGTGCCGTAACCCAGGTAATAGGTCTGTCGCGGCGTCGGCTTGAAGAGCAATGCCGCGCGCGGGCTGCCGAGCGCATCGGTGCGGCGCAGCGCGAGCTCCGCGCCGCTCGTCAGCGTGCGTTGCCGGTACTCGGCGGCGAAACGGTCGTAGCGTGCGCCGAGAAGCATCTCCCAGTGCTGACCGACGCTCAGGCGGTCGGTGAGGTAGACCCCGAGTGCGTGGGCGAGAGTGGTCTGTGTCTGCGCGACCGGCTTAGGTGGAGCGGACTGATCCGGGTCGGGTGCCAGCAGTGGCACGGGGGGGAGCCACTGCGGATCAGTGTCGAACGGGTTGGCGTACCGCTGCGTGTCGAGCGTCTGCCGGGCCAGCTCGATCCCGAGGGTGAGTGTGTGCCCGAGCGGGCCGGTGTGTCCCCGCGCAGTGAGGTCAGTCTGATTCGTGAGGTTGCGATGCAGGCCGGCGCTGTCCGGCGCATCACGCTCCACCGACACCGCAGCAGGGGGCGTGCCCGGCGCGGGAGCCAGGCCGAGGTTGGGCAGCGTGCCGAGGTAGCTGAAGTCATAACGTGCATAGCGCAGCGTCTCGGCGAGTGCGAGCCCCGGGGCTAGCTCAGCAGATGCGCGCAGCGTGCCGATGTCGACACGGTTCCGTGCCCGATCGCCGGCGAGCCCGAAGAAGGCACTGCGCGGCACCGGCGCCGGAGCCCGATCGAGAAAGGGCACGCCCGGGTCGGGGACGTTGTCCTCCTGCTGATGCAGGAAAGCGAGGGTGAGTGAGGGCGCAGCGCCGATGCCGAACTCCAGCGCCGGCGCAATGCCCCAGCGCCGGTTGCGGGTCAAATCCCGCCCCGCGACCTGCGAGGACTCCGCCATGGCGTTCAGGCGTGCCGCGTTTGCGACGCCGAAGGGCTGGTTCAGGTCGGCGGTGCCGCGGTACAGCGCATTACTGCCGAGGCTAGCGCTCAGCGCGGCGAGCGGCTTGGCCAAGGGTGCCTTGCTGACCTGGTTGATGGCTCCGCCGGTCGAGCCGCGCCCGAAGAGCACCGCCGCCGGTCCCTCGAGCACCTCCACCGATTCGAGGTTGAAGCTGTCCCGGTCGTAGACCGCCGCGTCGCGGATCCCGTCGAGGAAGAAATCGTTGAAGACCGGGAATCCCCGCAGATTCACCGTGGCGCCGCGCGCCGCGCCTTCACCCGCGTTCAGCGTGATGCCGGGCACGTTGCGCAGCGCATCCTCCAGGCGCGTCAGTCCCTGCGCCTCGATGAGCTCCCGCGTGATCACGGTGAGTGACTGCGGCACGTCCTGCGGGTCCTCGCCGAGCCGGTCGGCGAGGAGCGATCGCACGCCGCTGACGGTCACCTGCTCGAGCCCGTCGGCGCCCTCGGCCGAGCCGCCCTCCTGCGCGCGCGCGACGGCACCGAGCAGTGCGGAGCCGCAGGCGCCGGCTGCGGCGCGGAGCGGAGGGCGGGTTGCGGCAGTCCTGATCACGAATACAAATGATAATGATTCGCATTTGGAAGTTCCAGCCTGCCCCGCCCACGCTTAACAGAACGCACGGCATGGGTCGCGAACGGACCGGTCCTATGTGTTTCCCGGCCGGTCGGCCCGCGAGTGCCATGGCAGAATGCGCGCCCTTTGAAATCCGAGGCGACCGACGCCCGCGTGGCCGCGCAACTCATCGACGGACGGAGGCTCGCCAGTCAGGTCCAGGCGGAGGTGCGCCGGCAGGTCCACGTCCGACTCGCCGCCGGGATGCGGCGACCGGGCCTCGCCGTCGTCAAGGTTGGCGACGACGCCGCCTCGGCGGTGTACGTGCGCAACAAGCGCCGCGCCTGTGATGAGCTCGGCCTCCTCTCCTTCGCCTTCGACCTGCCCGGCTCGACCACCGAAGCGCGGCTGCTGGCCCTCATCGACGAGCTGAACGCCGACGCGCGGGTCGACGGGATCCTCGTGCAGCTGCCCCTGCCCGAGCACATCGGTCGCAGCGCGGTCATCGAGCGCATCGATCCGCTCAAGGACGTCGATGGCTTCCATCCCTACAACATCGGACGGCTCGCCCAGCGCATCCCCGTGATGCGTCCCTGCACCCCCTACGGCGTCATCCGCCTGCTCGAGAGCATCGGCTCACCATTCAAAGGACAGAATGCCGTGATCGTCGGCGCCTCCAACATCGTCGGGCGTCCCATGTGCCTGGAACTACTGCTGACCGGCGCGACTGCGACGGTGTGTCACCGCTTCACCAGCGACCTGCGCGAGCATGTCAGCCGCGCCGACCTGCTCATCGTGGCGGCCGGCAAGCCCGGGCTCATCCCGGGTCACTGGGTGCGGCAGGGCGCGACCGTGATCGATGTGGGTATGAACCGCCTGCCGGACGGCCACCTCGTAGGCGATGTCGATTTCCCCGCGGCACGTGAGCGCGCGGCGTGGATCACGCCCGTGCCCGGAGGGGTAGGCCCCATGACCGTCGCGATGCTCATGCACAATACGCTATACGCGGCGCAGCGCGCCGCATCCGGCTGCGCCGCCGCCTGAAAGTTCAGCTGCCGCCGGGTTGCTGCGGACAGCTGAATTCCTTCTCCTTGGTCGCCCGCTCGCTGGGGGTCACGCGCTTGTAGCCGGCCGGGATCTCGAACTGGGAGGCCGGCACCGGACCGCTGGCGATCGAGGTGGTCTCGAAGGTGATCTCCAGCGCCTGATGCATGCCCGGCGGCAGGCTCGAGCTGCCGCCGGCCCCGGTCGCAGCGGCCTCCTGCTGCTCCTTCTTGCGCTTGGCGAACAGCCCTGACACGAGCTTGCTGCTGAATGCACTGGCCGCCGACCCGAGGATTGAGCTGCCGGCGTTGTTGCCCGCCGCATTGGCCGCCGCCGTCCCGGCGGCGCTGCCGGCGGCACCGGCGCTCGAGTTCGCCGCGGCGTCTCCGGCCGCCTGACCGGCGCTCGAGACGGTGTTCGGACCGCCCTCGCCCTGCTGCTGCTTGGCGGACGCGCAGTGCTCACCGCCCAGCGCGACGCGTATCGAGGTCTTCAGAGGATAGCCTTTGAGGTCCGCCGACTTGCTGCCGAGCTCCTTCAGGCTGTCCTGATAGGGAGCGAGGAACTGCTTCATCCGGTCCTGTACCAGCTGGTCCGTGGGATCGAGGCCAAGCTTCTTCAGGTGCTCCTTCTGGAACGCGCTGCGCTCATCGGCGCCCGCGATCGGATCCTGGGTCAGCCACGAGTCGAGCATGATCAGAAATTCGCAGGTGTCGCCGGTGTCCTTGTTGCGGCAGCTGCGCGACATCGCCAGTTGTGTGAGCTTGGTGTCGTGACCGGCGAAAGTGGCGTGCGTATCGGTCGCCTTGACGTCGATCTTCGCCGGCGACAGCTCGCACTTGGAGGTGTCGGGCGCGGTGCTGGTGCTGCGCAGCGCCGGGCACTGCTGCATCTTGTCCATCAGCTCCTTCATGCGCTGCTGGGCCGCGGCGCGCTGCTCCGGGGTCGGAAACGGGACCTCGCGGTACTCCTTTTTCTTCGGGTCGAGTGACCACTCCAGGTCGCGGTCGAGGCGTACGATGTCGGCGCTCTGCGAATTGCCGCAGAAGAAGGACATGAAACCCTCGCAATGCAGCTCCGTGTCGCGGCGCTGCTTGTCGCTGCTCGTCGTCTCGGTGCTCGTGCCGTGTGCCTTGATGATCGCGAAGTCGAAGGTGGTCTGCTGCTGGATGGTGACATCGGCCGCGCCGAGCTGCGGGAGCAAAGCGGCGACGGCCAGAGCGGCAAGGGGGGCGAAGCGTCGCATGTTCTTCTCCAACGTTTTTTGTGCGGCGCATTCTATGCCGCATTGTGTAACCGGCGGAACCACTCCGGGCGCTCTCAGCGGCAGCTTGGCCCGCGCGGTGCGCGCTAGCGGCGGCGCCAGGTGGTGCGGCCGCCGGGCTTATCCTCCAGCACCACCCCGGCCGCAGCCAGCTCGTCGCGGATGCGATCGGATTCGGCCCAGTCCCGGCCCCGCCGGGCACCTGTGCGCGCGGCGATCCGCTCCTCGATCTGCGCATCGCTCAGGCCCGCAGCGCCGGCGCGGCCGGGCAGCCGGAACCATTGCGCGGCGCTGACACTGAAGAGGCCGAGCACCGCTCCGAGCGTACGCAGCTCGGCGGCGAGCCCGCCGGCCTGCGCCGCGCGGCCGGCATCGCGCGCCAGGTTGACCTCGCGTGCGAGTCCCTGCAGGACCGCGAGCGCCTCCGGCGTATTGAAGTCATCATCCATCGCCGTCTCAAAGCGTGCGGTGGCCTCAGCGGTGGTTGTGGCCGTCACCGGTGTGTCGCGCAGCGCGGTGTACAGGCTCCCGAGCGCGGCGTCCGCCTGCTCCAGCTGCTCCAATGAGTAGTTGATCGGTCCGCGATAATGGCTCGAAAGTACGAAGTAACGCAGCACCTCGGGGTGACGCAGATGCGGCAGGACTTCGCGCACGGTGAAGAAGTTGCCGAGCGACTTCGACATCTTCTCCTCATTGACGTTGACGAAGCCGTTGTGCAGCCAGCAGTTGACGAAGCGCTCACCGGTAGCGGCGCAGGACTGTGCGATCTCGTTCTCATGGTGCGGGAATTTCAGGTCGAGTCCGCCGCCGTGGAGGTCGAAGTGCGGCCCGAGCAGCGCCGTCGCCATCGCGGAGCATTCGATGTGCCAGCCCGGACGCCCGGCCCCCCATGGCGAGTCCCAGGACGGCTCGCCGGGCTTCGCCCGCTTCCACAAGACGAAATCGAGCGGGTCGCGCTTGGCTTCGTCGACCTCGACACGCGCGCCGGCTCGCAGGTCGGCGAGACGCTTGCCGGACAGGCGGCCGTAAGCGGCAAAACGCCCCACCGCATACAGCACGTCACCGCTTGGCGACTGGTAGGCGTAGCCGCGCGCGATGAGTTGCTCCACCATGGCAATGATCTGCGGCACGAATTGCGTGGCGCGTGGCTCGTGGTCAGGAGCCGCGATGTTGAGGGCCGCGCAGTCCTCGTGCATCGCGCTGATGTAGCGCGCCGTCAGCGCCTCGATCGCCTCGCCGCGCTCGGCAGCGCGGCGGATAATCTTGTCGTCGATGTCGGTGATGTTGCGGACGTAGGTCAGCCGGTAGCCGCGGTGCCGCAGGTAACGGGTGATCATGTCGAAGACCAGCAGCATGCGCGCATGGCCGACGTGCACGAAGTCATACACGGTCAACCCGCAGACGTACATCCGCAGCTCACCGGGCCGTAGCGGCGCCAGCGCCTCCTTGGCGCCGCCGAGGGAATTGTGCAGTCGGATCACGCGAAGCGCTCTAGCCGTTCTCGCGCGACCCCGGGGGGCAGCAGCTTCAGCAGCGGGGCGAGCTCGGGACCGTGCGCGCGGCCGGTGAGCGCCAGACGCAGCGGCAGGTACAGCTGCGCACCCTGCCGGCCGGTCGCGGCGCGCACGGCGGCGGCGATCGCGGCGAGGTCGCCCGCGTGCTCGCGCGCTGCCGCGGCCGCGGCCGCAAAATATACGGCGCCGGCCTCGCGCACCACTCTCTCCGCGCCCGGCTCGAGCGGCGGCGCGCCGCCGAAGACGATCTCGAGCCAGGGGCGAGCGTCCTCCGGCAGCACGACGTTTGGCTGCAGGGCCCGGGCAAGTTCGCTGGCCCCGGGGCCGGCCGCCGGCGCGGGCAGGAGCGGCCGCAGCCACGCCACGAGCTCGTCCGCTCCGAGCCGGTGCACCGCGTCCTTCTGCCACACGCGCAGCTGGGCCTCATCGAAACGGGCCGGCGCGCGTCCTAAGTGGCGCGTAGCGAAGCACGCGGCCATCTCCGGCAGCGTCAGCAGTCCGGGCGGCGCGCCGGAGTGACCGAGCCGAAACAGGTGATTGAGCAACGCCTGCGGCAGGAACCCCCGCTCGCGGTACTCGCGCACCGAGAGCGCGCCGTGGCGCTTGGACAGCGGCGCCCCATCGCTGCCCACGATGAGGGCCACGTGCCCGTAGCCGGGCGCGGGCAGGCCGAGGGCCTCGAGCAGCAGGAGTTGACGGGGCGTGTTGGTGAGATGGTCCTCGCCACGCAGCGCCACGGTCACGCCCATCGACGCATCATCGACCGCGTTGGAGAAGAAAAACGCGGCCGAGCCGTCGGCGCGCCGCACGACGAAGTCGCCGATGTCGTCGCTGCGGAAGTGCTGCGGTCCGTGCACGAGGTCGACGAATTCGATGCTCCGACCGGCCGGCACCTGGAAGCGCAGCGTCGCACCGAGCCCGCGCGCGGACCGTTCCGCACGCTGGGTCGGGCTCAGTCCACGGCAGGTCCCGGCATAGCGTGGCGGGTGTCCGGCGCCAAGCTGCGCGCGACGGGACAGCTCGAGCTCCAGGGGCGTGCAGAAACACGGGTAGACACGCTGCGCGGCCTCGAGTCGCGCCAGGTGCGCTGCGTACAGCGCGGCGCGCTCGGACTGGCGATAAGGGCCCTGGGCGTCCGGCCGGTCCGGCCCGGCGTCCCACTCGATGCCGAGCCAGCGCAGATCGGCCATCAGCGCGGCGGTATGGGCCTCCTCGCTGCGCTCCGCGTCGGTGTCCTCGATGCGCAGCAGCAGTCGCCCGGCACCGTGCCGGGCCAGCAGCAGGTTGAAGAGCGCCGTGCGCGCATTCCCGAGGTGCAGCTCCCCGGTGGGGCTGGGAGCAAAGCGGGTGACCGGCGCGGCCCCCGGCGCGGTGGTGGCACCCGGATGCATGCGCGCATGTTACGGGAAATCGCAGCGCGCGGCGGCAGCGGTACGCGCAGCGCTGCGATAAAATCCGCGCAGTCGCAACGCCGGAGGAAATGATGAGCACGAAGTGCCGGTCCCGTCTCGCCCTGCTCTGCCTGCTGTGCCTGGCGGGCCTGCCCGGCGGCGCACTGCGGGCCGACGAGCCACCCACGCAGGTACGCTTCACAACCAACATGGGCGAGTTCGTGGTCGAGCTGCGTGCCGATCGCGCTCCCCTCACCACTGCCAACTTCCTGCGCTACGTGCGCGAGGGCTTCTATACCAACACGCTGATCCAGCGCGTCGTGCCGAACTTCGTGATTCAGGGCGGGGGATTCGACGCCACGACGCAGAAGGTGAAACCCACCCACGAAAACGTGGTCAACGAGTCCGGCAACGGCCTGCAGAACAAGCGCGGCGCGCTCGGCATGGCGCGCGGCGAAGCGCCGCACTCGAGCAACGCACAGTTCTTCGTGAATCTCGTCGACAACCCCGACCTCGATCCGGTACCGACGCGCTGGGGCTATGCGGTGTTCGGCAAGGTCGTGCAGGGGATGGACGTCATCGACCGCATCGGCTCGACTCCCACGGGCAGCGTCGGGGTCTTCAAGGCGGACTCGCCCCTGAAGCCGGTGATCATCGAGAAGGCGGAGATCCTCGGCGCCGGCGCGGCGCCTGCCGCGCCCAGCGAGACGGTGAACCCGCCGCAACCGGATAACATCCTCTCCCCGAAGTGATGCGCCGGCTGCTGGTCTCGGACGTGCACCTGGAGGCGGGAGCGCCGGCGGTTACCGAGCAGTTCCTCGGCTTCCTCACCCGCGAGGCGTCGCACGCGGCGGCGCTGTACGTCCTCGGCGACCTGTTCGAGACCTGGGTGGGTGATGATGCGGTGGATCCCGACCAGGCACGGGTGTGCCAGGCGCTGCGGTCGCTGGGCGCGCAGGGCGTGGCCTGCTTCGTGCTGCACGGCAATCGTGACTTCCTGCTCGGGGAGGACTTTGCGGCGCGCACCGGCTGCCGGCTGCTGCCCGATCCGGTGGTGGCGCTGTTCGACGCGGAGCCCGTCCTCCTCACCCACGGTGACGCGCTGTGCACCGACGATCACGCCTACCAGGAGCTGCGCAGTACGGTGCGCGAGGCGCTCTGGCAGCGACGCTTTCTCGGCCTGCCGCGCGTGCGGCGCGGGCAGCTCGCCGCGGCAGCTCGCGCCGGCAGCCGCCGCCACACGCGGAGCAGCGGCGCGGAGATCATGGACGTGAACCCAGGCGCGGTGCAGCGCGCGTTCCGCGTGGCGCAGGTGCGGCGCATGATCCATGGTCACACCCACCGGCCGGGCATCCATGCGGTGGATGTCGATGGCACCGGCGCGGAGCGCATCGTGCTCGGCGCGTGGCACGAGGCGGGCAGCTATCTCAGCGTCGAGCAGGGGCAATATCGGCTGCACACCTTGCCGCGCGGCTGAGCCCCGGCGCGCACCGCCAGGATGCGCGCCGGGGACGGCCGCCTTACCCCTGGGGGTGGGCGCCGGCGGCGCCGTGATGCATGTGCATCGCGGCCGCGTGCATATGCATCTCGGACAAAATCTCGAACTTCTGCAGCTGCAGGGGCGAGAGCACCGGCGTCAGCCGTTGCACCGCGTCCTGGTGGATCTGCTCGTGCAGCGCTTTGAGCTGCGCGTGGTCGGGCATCGCGCCGCCCGCGTGCGCCTGGTCCATGCTCTGGCGGATCTTGGCGTGTTCGTCCTTGAGGATGGCCTGCACCTGCGGGCGCTGTGCGTCCGTCAGGTCGAGCAGCACCGCGAGGTTGTCCATCATCTTCGCTTCGTGCGCGGCCGGATCCGGCGGGGCGGGCGGACTCTGGGCGGACAGGGAAGCGCTGGCGAGCAGCGCGGCGAGCAGCAGGGTCAGTCTCATCGCTTTCTCCTCCGGCGGGACATCCCACCGTGTGCCACAACGCTAGGGGGCCCGGGGGGCCGCCGCGGTGATCAATCGTAAGCGACTGTAACCCTCAGCGCGGCAGGCACAGCCGTGCCTCGAGCCCGCCCTGCGGCCGGTTGTGCAGCGTGAGCGAGCCGCCGTGCGCCTGCGCCACGTCGCGCGCGATGCTCAGGCCGAGGCCGGTGCCCCCGCCGGCGCGGTTGCGCGAGGATTCCAGGCGGTAGAAGGGCTCGAAGACGCGCTCGAGCTCGGCCGGTGGTATCCCCGGACCGTGGTCCAGGACCCGCACGCACACCTCGGGACCATCGGCGAGCTGCACTTCCGCGCCGCCTCCGAAATTCAAGGCGTTGGAGATGAGGTTACGCAGGCAGCGCTTCAGCGCCTGCGCCCGCGCGGGGAGCGGAGCGGCGCTGCCTGCCAGACTGACCACTTCCCCAAGATCGCGGAATTCGGCGGCGATCTGGCCGAGGAGCGCGGCGAGATCCACCGGCACGGCGGGCTCGCGGTCATCGAGACCGCGAAAGAGCGCGAGCGCCTCGTGCACCATACCCTCCATCTCATCGAGCTGCTGTCCCATGCGCTGCTGCAGCGAGTCCTGCCCATCGAGGGTCTCCACCTGCAGCCGCAGCCGCGTGAGCGGCGTCTTGAGGTCGTGCGACATCGCGGCGAGCACCCGCGTGCGGCTATCAAGATAGCGGCGCAGCCGGTCCTGCATGGCATTGAAGGCCCGCGCGGCGTGCCGCAGTTCGCGTGCCCCCACCTCGGGGAGCGGCGCCGGGTGACCCTCGCCGAGCTGGTCGGCAGCGTGCGCCAGCGCGGACAGCGGCCGTGTCACACTGCGCGCGACGGCGTACAGCACGATGACCAGGATTAGTAATAGCAGCGCGAGATTGAGGACAAGATTGCGCGGCAGCGGTGCGCCCGCGGGCATGCGGATGATGCGATAGCGCAGGGTGTCCCCTTCCGGCAGTCGCACCGTCACGTCATAGCGGCGCAGCGCCGAGCGGTGGGCCGCGAGCTCGTGCAGCTCGTAGAAGGGGTGGGGGATGAGAATGGCGGCGGGCGGCGGCTGTGGCGTTGGAGTGACCTCCACTTCGAACTGCGGGCCAAGCGCGCGACGCAGCTGCTGGCGCAGCGTGCCCGGGAAATCCCCGAAAAGCGGCACGGGCACGATCCGGGTCGCATCCGGCGGAGCCTCGTGCACGGCGCCGGGCGAGAGTCCGAGCAAGTGCGGGTGCAGGGCGTGTGGGGTGTCGGTCAGCTGCGCGATCATCGCCGTGCGCTGTGGCGGGTCGAGCGGTCGCAGCGCCAAGGTCATCTCGGTGATGAGACGGGTCCACTCGCGCACGCTCCCGGCCAGCACGAAGTGCTCGCGCTCCTGGGCGATGAGCATCAACGCCCCCGCATGTGCGAGCAATACCGCGATCACGGAGGCTGCGAGCAGCCGTCCGAACAGCGACTGCGGCCACAGGGACCAGTGACGTACGCTACTCGCTGCGGACGTCGACGCCAATGACGTAACCCTCGCCATACACCGTCTTGATGATCTGCGCCGCACGCGCATCGTCGCCGAGTATCTGCCGCAGGCGGCTCACCCGCACGTCGATGCTGCGGTCAAAGGGGTCCGCGTCGCGGCCACGCAGCAGCTCGTTGAGCTGCGTGCGCGACAGCACCCGGTTGCCCGCACCCAGCAGCAGCGCCAGCAGGCGGTACTCCGCGCCGCTCAGGGCGACCTCGCCCCCGCCCGGGTCTCGCAGCCGCCGCGTCACCGTGTCGAGCCGCCAGCCTGCGAAGGAGAAACCGCGCACCTGGGCCGGGCTCGGCTCGCGGGGCGCGTGCGCGGCGCGACGCAGGATGGCACGGACGCGTCCGAGCAGCTCGCGCGGGTTGAAGGGCTTCGCCAGGTAGTCGTCGGCGCCGAGTTCGAGTCCGATGATGCGGTCGACGTCCTCGCCGCGCGCGGTGAGCATGAGGATCGGCACCTGCGAGCGCGTCCGCAGCTCGCGGCACAGGCTCAGCCCGTCCTCACCCGGCAGCATCAGGTCCAGCACGATGAGGTCGACGTGGGTGCGCTCGAGTACCCGCCGCATCTCGCGCCCGTCCGGCACCGCAGTCGTGCGGAAGGCGTGTTTCTCGAGGTATTGCGCGAGCAGCGTGCGGATCTCGCGGTCGTCGTCGACCACCAGCACGTGGGGCCGTTCGTCCGGGGGTGCGTCGCCGTCGCGGGTCATAGACCGAGAATACCGGCCGGCGGTCAGCGCGGCAGCCGCCCCCACACCCCGAGTTGTAAAGAACTGTTACGCGGGCGGTCCGGAATGAAAGCGCAGCACCGCCTCGGGCCGCAGGATCAGCTCCGCCTCCGCGGCAGCCAGCTCACCGAGCCGCGGCCGCCAGCTCGAGGGGTCAGCGGCGCTCGCGAAGGATGCATAGAGTTCGAAATGGCGCGCCTCGCTTTGCCCGAGCTGACCATAGAGCACCCCGAGCGGCGCGGGCAGCCGCGGGGCGAGCAGCGCGAAGCGTTCGGCGGAGCGGGCCTCGATGAGCGCGCTCACCAGCAACAGATCGAGCTTGCGAGCCGGCTCGGCGCGCCGTACCGCGCGTCGCAGCTCCTGCGCATAGCGTGCGGGGCGCTGGCGCACGAGCGGCACCTCGGCTGCCCTCAGCACGCGCAGCACCTGCTCGAAGTGACGCAGCTCCTCGCGCGCCAGACGCGACAGCACCCCCGCCATCGGCCGGTCCTCTGGGTACGCGAACAGCAACGCCAGCGCGCTGGCGGCGGCCTTCTTCTCGCAGTTGGCATGGTCGAGCAGCAGCTCGGGCCAGCCGCGCACGGCGGCCTCGAGCCAGGCACGTGGTGTCGCGGCCGCGAGGATGGCCGGCGCTGCGGAGTCGGCGCCCATGATCAGCGCTGCGCGGCGCGCGCGCGCCAGCTTTCGAGCGTCGCGCGCAGCTCGGCGGCGAGCTCGGCCGCACTCGCAAACCGCTGCGCGGGCGACTTGGCGAGCAGCCGGTCGATGAGCTCCTGCAGGGCGGCGAACTTCTCCGGCAGCGGCGGCACGGCCTCCTTGCGGTGCTTGTAGACGATCGCCATCGGATTCTCGGCGCGGAAGGGTTTGCTGCCGGTGAGCATCTCAAAGAGGATGACCCCCAGACTGTACAGGTCGCTCCTGGCATCGATCGCCTCGGCATGCCCCTGCTCGGGGCTCATGTAGTGCGGGGTGCCGAAGATGGTGCCGGTGTCGGTGATATCGAGCGCCAGCGCGGCATCCTTCGACAGTCCGAAGTCGATGAGCGCGATGCTGCCATCGCTGCGCAGCATGACATTGCCGGGCTTGAGATCGCGATGCAGCACACCGGCGGCATGTACGGCCGTCAGTGCGCGCGCGATCGCCAGCGCGTAGCGCAGGGCCTCGCGCGGATTGAGGCCGCCACGGCGCATGCGGCGGCGCAGGTCGCCGCGTGGGAAGTACTCCATCACCAGCCAGGCGTGCTCATCGCTGACACCGAGGTCGTAGAGCCGCACCACCGCATCGCTGTCGATGCGCTGCACGATCTCGTACTCCTGCAGGAAGCGCTGGAAGGCATCGACCGGCTGCTGACTCTCGTCCTGGCGATCGCGGGCGACCTTGAGCGCGACCAGCGTGCCGGCACGCTCGCTCTCGGCGAGGTACAGATCGGTGCTGCTGCCGCTTGCGAGCCGGCGGATGCAGCGATAGCCGCGGATGAAGGCATCGCCGAAGCGCTGCGTGGCGCGGCCGGCGGAGCTGCTGCGCCACAGCGCGCGGGCATGGCTCTGGCGCTGCTCGGCGGCGGCCAGGATGCGCGCGAAGGTCTCCTCCTCGAGTTCTTCGCGCCGCAGCGCGTAGGCCCCGAGCGCGGCGGCATCGCGGGCAGCCCCCTGATCCTTGCCGCACAGCAGCACCAGCGGCGCGAATCCGGCCCGCGCACTCAGATCGCGTACCCAGCTGAGGCCGCGTCCCCCGGGCCACTCCTCGGCGAGCAGTACCGCATCAAATCCCTGGGCGAGAAAGTCCGGAGCGAGCGCACCCTGCGAGACCGGGCGGTGCACGATGAGCTCGGCCTGCGGGCGCCAGCTGACCAGCCGCTGGCGGATGTGCGCGCAGCGGCGCGCATCTTCCTCGATCAGCAGGACCCGCATGGTGGAGCTGATTACAGCACGCGCGCCGCTGCCCCGCCACGCGCCCGCCCGCGTGCCTGCGCGACGCTCATCTTAAGTCCGAGCACGAGGTCGCCGACGTTGGTACCGGTCGGTCCGGTGTGCAGCAGGTCACCGCTCGCGGCCAGCGCCGTGCCGGCATCGGCGGCGGCGAGAGCGGCCTCCGGGTCGAGCGCGGCAAGGGTGATGCGCGCGCAGGTCTCGCCATCGACCAGGGCACCGGCGTCCTCGGTGACGCCATCGATGCCGTCGGTGCCTGCGGCGAGCAGCAGCAGGTCGGGTTGCCCGGCGAGCAGTCGCGCGGCGGCGAGCGCGAGCTGCTGATTGCGCCCGCCCCGCCCCGGCCGCGGCGGCAGCCGCACGGTCGATTCACCGCCCCACAGGCACAGCTGCGCCTGCCCGAGCAGCAGCTCGTGGGTGAATCGCGCCGCGAGTCGCGCCGCCTCCCCGGCGAAGCGCCCGCCGGATACGTGCACCGTGAGCCCGAGCTCGCGCGCGCAATCGGCCGCCCCGGCGAGAGCCTGCGTGATGGATGCGATCACCTGGCGCTCGACCGCGTCCGGCCCGCCACCCGCGCGCCCGAGCAGGCCCGAACCAATCACCTCGGGGTCATCGCGCGGCACGTCGGACATGAGGAGCGCACGGGCGGGCCGCCCCGCCAGCCGTGCGGCGAGCCCGCCCGCCTTGATGCACGAGAGTGCCGCGCGCCGCGCATTGAGGGTGGCGATGTCGATGCCCGCAGCGTGGCCCTGCGCATTGAGCTCGCGCAGCTCGGCGAGCGTGGTGCCGGGCTTGAGCACCTCGACGAGGCTCGAGGCGCCGCCCGAGATGAGGAACAGGGGCTGGGCGGCAGGGGGCACCTCCTCCACCCAGGACCACAGGCGCGCCCCGGCCGCGAGCGAGCGCTCATCCGGCAGGGGGTGTGCGCCGGGCTGCAGTTCCCAGTGAGGCCGCGCCGCCAGGGGGGCCAACAGGGCGTCAGTGCTGATGATGAGCGTGCGCTCGATGCGGCCGGCGAGTGCGTCGTGGGCCCCCAGGGCCATGGCCGCGGCGGCCTTGCCCACCGCCGCTACCCACACCGGCCCTGCGGGAATCGGGGCAGCGCCGAGTGCCTCGCGCACGCAGCGCCGCCCATCCACGCACGCCAGTGCCGCGCGCAACACCTGCAGCAGCAGGTCGCGGCGCGGGTCGGCGCTGTCGCCCAGCTCAGCTCCCGCGCACGAGCTTGAGCGCGCGCTGATGTTCGCCGCGCGCCAATCTGGCCGCGTCGGAGCGCTCGAGCTGCAGCCGCTCGAGATACTCGGGCGTCACGTCGCCGGTCACGTACTCGCC
>JAFAPI010000252.1 GCA_019247195.1 Gammaproteobacteria bacterium | reverse complement strand
GATGATCCGGGTCGACGGCGACATGAAGCGCATCAACATGCCGCCGCTGTCGCACAAAGAAGTGCACTCCATGGTGTACGACATCATGAACGACAAGCAGCGCAAGGCGTACGAGGAGTTCTTCGAGACCGACTTCTCCTTCGAGATTCCCAAGCTGGCGCGCTTCCGCGTCAACGCCTTCAACCAGAACCGCGGCGCCGGCGCGGTGTTCCGCAACATCCCGAGCGCGATCCTGTCGCTCGAGGACCTGAACGCGCCGAAGATCTTCCGCGACCTGTGCATGCTGCCGCGCGGCCTGGTGCTGGTCACCGGCCCGACCGGCTCGGGCAAGTCGACCACGCTCGCCGCGATGGTCAACCACTGCAACGACAACCGCCCCGACCACATCATCACCATCGAGGACCCGATCGAGTTCGTGCACGAGTCCAAGCGCTGCCTGGTGAACCAGCGCGAGGTGCACCGCGACACCCTCGGCTTCAGCGAGGCGCTGCGCTCGGCGCTGCGCGAGGACCCGGACGTCATCCTGGTGGGCGAGATGCGTGACCTGGAGACGATCCGCCTGGCGCTCACCGCCGCCGAGACCGGGCACCTGGTGTTCGGCACCCTGCACACCTCCTCGGCCGCCAAGACCATCGACCGCATCGTCGACGTGTTCCCGGGCGAGGAGAAGGACATGGTGCGCTCGATGCTCTCCGAGTCGCTGCGCGCGGTCATCTCGCAGACCCTGATGAAGAAGAACGGCGGCGGGCGCGTCGCCGCGCACGAGATCATGATCGGCACGCCCGCGATCCGGAACCTGATCCGCGAGGGCAAGATCGCCCAGATGTACTCCTCGATCCAGACCGGCGGCGCGCAGGGCATGCAGACCCTCGACCAGTGCCTGACCGAGCTGGTCGCCAAGGGCATCGTCAGCAAGGAAGAGGCGCGCTACAAGGCGCAGAACAAGGACGCGCTGTAACGTAGGCAGCCGCCGGCTGCTGCAGGTGAAGCCATGGATCGCGATCAAGCCATCAAGCTGATGCAGGACCTGCTGCGGCGGGTCACCGAGAAGAAGGCCTCGGACCTCTTCATCACCGCCGGCTTCCCGCCGGCGATCAAGGTGGACGGCGAGATCCGCCCCCAGTCCGAGCGCGCGCTCACCCCCGAGCAGTCCGCGACGCTGGTGCGCGCCATCATGAACGACCGGCAGACCAAGGAGTTCGACGCCACCAAGGAGTGCAACTTCGCCATCGCGCCGCCGGGCATCGGGCGCTTCCGCGTCTCGGCCTTCGTGCAGCAGGGGGCGATCGGCTGCGTCATCCGCCTGATCAACGCCAAGATCCCCACCTTCGAGGAGCTCGACCTGCCGCCGATCATGAAGGAGGTCGTGCTCTCCAAGCGCGGCCTGGTGATCATCGTCGGCGGCACCGGCTCGGGTAAGTCCACCTCGCTCGCGGCCATGGTCGGCTACCGCAACGAGAAGACCCGTGGCCACATCGTCACCATCGAGGACCCGGTGGAGTACGTGCACACCCACAAGGGCTGCGTCATCACCCACCGCGAGGTCGGGGTGGACACCGAGAGCTGGCAGAACGCGCTGAAGAACACCCTGCGCCAGGCGCCGGATGTGATCCTGATCGGCGAGATCCGCGACCGCGACACCATGGAGTACGGCATCCAGTTCTCCGAGACCGGGCACCTGGTGCTGGCCACGCTGCACGCCAACAGCGCCAACCAGGCCCTCGACCGCATCATCAACTTCTTCCCCGACGAGCGGCGCGACCAGCTGCTCATGGACCTGTCGCTGAACATCCGCGCCCTGATCTCCCAGCGCCTGATCCCGCGCGAGTCCGGCACCGGGCGCATCGCGGCCATGGAGATCATGCTCAACTCCCCGCTCATCCAGGATTTGATCTTCAAGGGCGAGGTGGCCAAGATCAAAGAGGTCATGTCACGCTCCACGCGGCTCGGCATGAAGACCTTCGACCAGGCCCTCTATGAGCTCTACGAGACCGGCTTCATCTCCTACGAGGACGCGCTGCGCAATGCGGACTCGAAGAACGAGCTGCGGCTGCGCATCAAGCTCGAGAGCAAGCGCGAGCAGAAGCACGTCGATGACGGGGGCGCCCTCCGCATCGTCGAGGAAGAGCAGGGCCGCAGCCTGTGAAGGCGGCGCAGGAGTCGGCCGCCTTGAGTGAGGCGCCGCCGGCGGTGACCCCCGAGGCGCTGGGGAGCGGCGGCACCGGCCGCCATCCCACCCTCAACACCAAGCCGCTCTTCAAGCTGATGGTGGAGAAGAAGGCCTCGGACCTGTTCTTCACCTCCAACGCCCCCATCAAGATCAAGATCGAGGGCGTCATCCTGCCGGTCAACAAGCAGGTGCTCACCCCCGAGACGGTGCGCCAGACCGCCTTCGCCCTGATGACGGCGGAGCAGCGCGACAGCTTCCAGCGCGAGTGGGAGCTCGACTTCGCGGTCTCCGAGCCCGGCCTGGGCCGCTTCCGCGTCAACGTCTTCATGCAGCGTGGCTACCCGGCGATGGTGATGCGCTACATCACCGCCGACATGCCGCGCCTGGAAGTGCTCGGCCTGCCGCCGGTGGTCTCGGAGCTGGTGCTGCTCAAGCGCGGCCTGATTCTCATGGTCGGCGCCACCGGCTCGGGCAAGTCGACCACGCTCGCGGCGATGATCAACTACCGCAACGAGAGCTCCTCGGACCACATCGTCACCATTGAGGACCCGATCGAGTTCCTCCACACCAACAAGCGCTCGATGGTCAACCAGCGGGAGGTGGGCCTGGACACCAAGAGCTACATGCGCGCGCTGCGCGGGGTGGTGCGGGCGGCGCCGGACGTGATCCTGATCGGCGAGATCCGCGACCGCGAGGGCATGGAGGCGGCGATCAACCTCGCCGGCACCGGCCATCTGGTGCTCGCCACGCTGCACGCCAACAACTGCGCCGAGTCCCTCGACCGCATCATCAACATGTTCCCGCGCGAGCAGCACAACCAGATCTTCCTCGACCTGTCGCAGTACCTGCGCGCCATCCTGGCGCAGCGCCTGGTGATGGGTAAGGACAACCGCCGCCTGGCGGCGGTCGAGGTGATGCTCAATACCCCGCACATCGCCACCCTCATCAAGAAGGGCGACGTGGTGAGCATCAAGGAGGCGATCAACGCCTCGAGTGAGCGCGACATCCAGAGCTTCGATGCGGCGCTGCACGAGCTCTACAAGCAGGGGCGCGTCAACCTCGAGGAGGCCCTCGCCAATGCCGACTCGCGCGCCAACCTCGAGGCCAAGATCAACTTCGGCTGACGGCTCGCCGCGCGCCCGCCCGCCGCGCACGGAGCGCGATCGGCCAGCGCCACGCGGGCGGTCTCAGAACACGCTGTAGGCGTCGAACACCGGGCCGTCGACGCACACCCGCTTCATCGCGCGCCCCGCGGGCGTGCGCACCTCGACCGCGCACCCGGCGCAGCCCCCGACCGCGCAGGCCATGAACTCCTCGAGCGAGACCTGGCAGGGCAGCCCGAAGCGTCGCGCCAGCTGCGCGCAGGCCGCGAGCATGGCCGTGGGGCCGCAGGCGAAGATCTCGACCTCGTCGAGCGACTCGCGCGGCAGCGTCGCGAGCCACGCCGCGGCGAGCTCGGTGACGAAGCCCGGGAAGCAGCCCGGGAAGTCGGACCTGCTCGCCAGGCGGCAGGCGACGTTCCACTCCTCGAGCAGCGGCATGGTGGCGATCGTGCCGGCGGGCATCCCCGGCACGATGAGGGTCGAGGGCCGGGCGCGGAACGGGAAGGGGATCTCCGAGCCCATGAGGACGAGCGCCCGGTACGCGGGGTCCTCCTTCAGCCGCTCGGCGAGGAACACCATCGGCGGGATGCCCACCCCGCCGCCGAGGAGCAGCGGCCGCGGCCGCTCGCGGTGCACGCGGAAGGGCTGGCCGATCGGGCCGAGCACGCTCAGGCGATCGCCCGCCTTGTGCGCCGCGAGCGCCTGCAGTCCGGGTCCGACCACCTTGTAGAGGAGCTCGATCCAGCCCCCCTGCGCGCTGGCGCGCATGATCGAGAGCGGCCGGCGCATGGGGATCGAGGCATCGCAGCTCACGTGGGCGAAGCTGCCCGGCGCGGCCTGCGCGGCGCAGCGGGGCGCGGCGAGGCGCAGCACGAACTGCTCGCCGTCGTAGGCGAGCTGCGAGAGCACCCGCGCCTCCTCGAGGAAGATCGTGCCGCGCGCGTCGCGGCTCATGCGCCCTCGCGCGCGGCGAGCACCTCGGCGAGCACCGCCATGCGCACCGCCACGCCGTTGCGCACCTGGTCGCGGATGACCGACTGCGGCCCGTCGGCGACCTCGGAGGCGATCTCGATGCCGCGGTTCATCGGCTGCGGGTGCATGACGATCGCGTCCGGGCGCGCCAGGCGCAGCCGCTCGGGCGTGAGCCCCCAGGCGGCGAAGTAGCGCCGCGCCTCCGGCAGGTCGGCCTCCGCCATCCGCTCCTTCTGGATGCGCAGCATCATGATCACGTCCGCCGCCTCGAGGCCGGCGGCGAGGTCGGTGTAGCGCGTGCCGCCGGGGAACTCCTCGTCCGGCGGCTGCAGCGCCGGGGGGCCGACCAGGCGTACGTCGCTGACCCCGAGGGTGCGCAGCGCGTGCCAGGCCGAGCGGGCGACGCGCGAGTGCCGCAGGTCGCCCACGATCGCGACCGCGAGGCCGCTCAGGCGCGGCTTCTTCTGCTGGATGGTGAGGGCATCGAGCAGTCCCTGGGTGGGGTGGGCGAGGTGCGCCTCGCCGGCGGAGAGCACCGCCACGTGCGGCGCCACGTTGGCGGCCACCAGGCCCGGCACCCCCACCTCGGCGTCGCGGATCACGAACGCATCGACGTGCAGCGCCTCGAGCGTGTAGATGGTGTCGAGCATGCTCTCGCCCTTGACGCGCGAGGAGAGCTGCACCTCGAGGTTGACCACCTGCGCGCCGAGGCGCTTGGCGGCGAGCTCGAAGGAGACCCGGGTGCGGGTCGAGGGCTCGGTGAAGAGATTGGCGACGGTGCGGCCGGCGAGCGCCTGGCTCTGCGCCGCGGCCGCCCCGAGCGGGCGCACGAAGCCCTGCGCGCGCTCGAGCAGCCGCTCGAGCACCGGCCGCGGCAGGCCCTCCAGGGTCAGCAGGTGGCGCAGCGAGCCATCGGGACGCAGCTGTTCGGTCATCTGGTTCTTCCGTCGGCCGGCGCCCCGGCCTCCCCGGCGAGCCAGCGCCTGAGGATCACCGCGGCGGCGGCGCTGTCCACGTCGGCGCGCGCGACGCGCCGGCGCCGCTGTCCGCTCGCGCGCCGGCTCGCCAGCTCCTGCGCGCCCTCGAGCGAGGAGTAGCGCTCATCGACGAGGTGCACCGGGAGGGCGAAGCGCTCGGCCAGCGCCTGCGCGAAGGCGCGCGCGGCGGCGGTGAGCGCTCCCGCGCTGCCGTCCACATTATACGGGGCCCCCACCACGAGCACGCGGGGGGCGAGGGCGCGCACCTCGGCCTCGATGCGCGTCCAGTCAGGTCCGGTGGCGCCGTTGCGCAGCGCCGGGCGCGGCGCCGCGCCCTGCGTCAGCGTGTCGCCGCTCGCGAGCCCGATGCGCTTCAGTCCGAAATCAAAGGCGAGGACGGTGTCGGGGGTGCCGGGCGCTGCGCGCTCACGCATGTCCGGTTTCGGGGCTCAGGCGCTCGACGTCGACGCCGAGCAGCCGCCAGGCCCCGGCCCAGCGCTGCTCGAAGGGCAGCTCGAACACCACGCGCGGGTCGACGGCGACCGCCACCCAGGCGTTGTCCTTCAACTCGCGCTCGAGCTGGCCGGACTCCCAGCCGGCATAGCCGAGGGCGATGAAGGCGTCCGAGGGGCCCTCGCCGCGCGCCATCGCGGCGAGCACGTCGCGGGAGGTCGTGACCTGGATGGTGTCGGAGACCTTGTGCGTGTGGTCCCACTGCCCGCCCGGGCGGTGCAGCACGAAGCCGCGGTCGGTGTGCACCGGGCCGCCGCGCAGCACCGGCTGGGTGGCGATGCGCTCGCTCGAGGGCTCGAGCTTCATCTGCGAGAGCACGTCCGAGAGCTTCATCGGCAGGGGCTTGTTGAGCACGATGCCGAGCGCGCCCTTGTCGGTGTGCTCGCAGATGAGCGCCACCGTCTGCGCGAAGTTCGGGTCGGTGAGCTGCGGCATCGCGATGAGGAGGTAGTTGGTGAGGCTGCCGGACTCCTCGCTCGCGGGGGTCTCGGACAGGTCGGCTCCCTCCTGCGCCGCAGGTGCTGCGCCCTCCGCGGGATCCTTCTCGGCCATGCCCACAGTATGGGCACGGACCCGCCCTATCTCAAGGAACCGATACGGTCCCGCTTACGTCACGTCCGCCCGTGAACTGCCACTCGTAGGCGAAGCGGAGCACGCGGTACTCGCGCGCGAGCTCGGGCGGGAAGGGATCGAACGGGGCGGCCATCTTCAGGATCTCGAGCGCCGCCTGGTCGAGCTCCGCGCTGCCGCTCGAGCGGCGGATGAGGACCCGGTCGAGCTTGCCGTCGCGGGCGATGCCGACCTCGACCACCGGGCTGGCGGCCCCGCCGGCCACCCGCGCCACGGTCGGGTAGTTGAGGGTGCCGATCCGCTCGACCTTGCGCCGCCAGGCATCGAGGTAGGGCGCGAGGCTCGCCGCGCGCGTGTCGGGGGTGATCCACAGCTCATCGCGCTCAGGTCCGCGCAGCTGCGCCGGGCCGTTCTCGTCGGGCCCCGGCTCGACCGCGGGCTGCTCCTCGACCAGCAGCGGGTCGTTGCGCTGGGCTTGGCTGCTGCCGACCTCCCCGAGGTAGCGCACCTGGGTGCTCCAGGCGACGGTCGAGAGCACCGGCGCATCGCTCGCGCTGCCGGCCTGCGCGGCGGCCTCCGTCAGCGAGCTGCCCTGCGCGGTGCCGGCGTGGCGCACCAGCGGGACCCGCCCGGCGCGGTTTCGCGGGCGCACGTGCTTGCGGGTGTTGCCCGAGCCGACCTGGGTGCGCTGCGCGAGGTAGGTGGCGGTCGGGTTGGCCTGCGCCTCCGGCAGCTCGTCCGACACCAGGATCACCTCGAGGCCGGGCGGGTCGGACCTGCCGCTCGCGGCGGCGTTGAAGGTGAGGCCGACGATGATGAGCCCGTGCAGCAGCGCGGCGAAGAACAGCATGGTGAGGAGGCGGTCCCACACCGGGGCCCGTCCCTCGCGCAGCATCAGCGCCCGGCGGGCCATCAGGGGCGCGCGCCCGCCGCGAGGCGTTTCTCGATCGCCTCGATGAGCTGGCGGCCGATGTCGGTGCCGAACTGGCGGTCGAGCTCGCGGATCCCGGTGGGGCTCGTCACGTTGATCTCGGTGACGAAGCCGCCGATGACGTCCAGGCCGACGAAGAGGATGCCGCGGGCGGCGAGGGCGGGGCCGATCTGGCCGGCGAGCCAGCGGTCACGCTCGTTCAGCTCCCGCCCGACGCCCCTGGCGCCGGCGGCCAGGTTGCCGCGGTGGTCCCCGCTCGAGGGAATGCGGGCCAGGGCGTAGGGGACCGGCTCGCCCTCGATGAGCAGCACGCGCGCGTCCCCGCTCTGGACGATGTCCGGGATGTAGCGCTGCACGAGCGCGAAGCGCTCCCCGTACTCGCTCAGGGTCTCGAAGACCACGCGGGCGTTGGGGTCCTGGCGCTCGACCACGAACACCGAGCGCCCCCCCATGCCGTGCAGGGGCTTGGCGACGACCTTGCCGTGCTCGGCGAGGAAGGCCCCCATGTCGCCCATGTCGCGCGTCACCAGGGTCGGCGCGCAGCACTGGGGGAACCAGGCGGTGTAGACCTTCTCGTTGACGTCGCGCAGGCCCTGCGGACGGTTCACCACCAGCACCCCGGCCAGCTCCGCCCGCTCGAGGATGTAGCTCGCGTAGATGTACTCGGTGTCGAAGGGCGGGTCCTTGCGCATCAGCAGCACGTCCAGGCGGTCGAGGGGCTCGAGCGTCGGCTCTCCGAGCGTGAACCAGTCCTTAGGGTCGGCGCGCACGGTGAGGGCGCGGGTGCGCCCGATCGCCGTACCGTCGCGCAGCATCAGGTCGGCGAGCTCGAGGTAGGCGAGGGCGAAGCCGCGCGCCTGCGCGGCGAGCAGCATCGCGAGCGTCGAGTCCTTCGCGTACGCGATGTCCCGGATGGGGTCCATCACCACGCCGAGTCGCCTGCCGCTGTCCATCGCTGCCTTCGCAAAAAGCGCCTGGAGCGCCGATTATGCTCAGGGCGGCACGAATATGTCTTTAGCGGTGCGCCGGCGGCGGCACCGTCGCGCGCGAGCTGCGAAAAACGTGACGCGCGTGGCATAGCCGGGGGTATACCGATATGTTAAAACCGCGCTGCGCAGGCCTCGCCACCGTGCGGGGCGCCGCGGAACCGCAGCGCTGAGCGTGGTTTCGCGGCAGGACCGGGGGGCGCCGCGGAGGCGGCGCCTGCCGTCGCGCACGTCGCTTCAGTGGTGGAAGGAGTCGTCCGACCGTGACCGGCAGCAACACCAAGCTCCAGGGTCTGAAGGTCCTCGTGATCGATGACAGCAAGACCATCCGGCGCACCGCCGAGACGCTGCTCGCCAAGGAGGGCTGCGAGGTGTTCACCGCCATCGACGGCTTCGACGCCCTGGCGAAGATCGCCGACCACCAGCCCGACATCGTGTTCGTGGACATCATGATGCCGCGCCTGGATGGCTACCAGACCTGCTCGCTCATCAAGCACAACAAGGTGTTCCGCTCCATCCCGGTGATCATGCTCTCCTCCAAGGACGGGCTGTTCGACCGCGCGCGCGGGCGCATCGTGGGCTCGGAGCACTACCTCACCAAGCCCTTCACCAAGGACGAGCTGCTGTCCGCGATCGAGACGCATATCGGGAGATGACCGGCATGCCGCTGATCCTCATCGTCGATGACTCTCCGACCGAGCTGCACGTGATGCAGAAGGCGCTGGAGAAGCACGGCTACAAGACCGCCGCAGCGGTCGACGGCGCCGAGGGCGTGCGCCTGGCGCGCGAGATGGCGCCCGACCTCATCTTCATGGACATCGTGATGCCGGGCATGAACGGCTACCAGGCGACGCGCGCCCTCGCCAACGACCCGCGCACGCGCACCATCCCGATCATCATGGTCACCTCCAAGGGCCAGGAGACCGACCGCATCTGGGGCCTGCGCCAGGGGGCGATCGACTACATGGTGAAGCCGGTCTCGCCGGACCAGCTGGTCGCCAAGGCGCAGGCGACCCTGTCGGCCTGAGGGGCCGCGGCGCCCGACCATGAGCGAACCGACCCCCAACGAGCTCGAGCTGAAGTCCCTCCGGGACCGTCCCTTCGAGCTGCTCGCCGAGCTGGAGCGGCGCGGCCGCGCGGTGTCCGCGCAGGTCAGCCAGGAGGCGAGCGCCGGGCGCGAGTGGGTGGGGGTGGCGCTGCGCCTGGCGGGGGATCTCTACCTCGTGGCGCGCGAGGAGACGCGCGAGGTGCTCGGCATCCCCTCGAGCACGACGCGCGTGCCGGGCGCGCGCCCCTGGATCAAGGGCCTCGCCAACGTGCGCGGCCAGCTGCTGCCGGTCATCGACCTGCGCCAGTTCCTCGGCTCGGGCCTGACCCCGCTCACCCGCAACACGCGCATCGTGGTGGTGAACCACCGCGAGATCCCCGCCGGCCTGATCGTCGATGAGGTGCTCGGCTTCCGGCGCTTCGCCGAGCAGGAGTTCTCCGGCGAGGCGCCCCCGACCGTGGCGCGCTGCGAGCGCTATCTCGCCGGCGCGTTCCGCCGCGGCCAGGAGCAGTGGCCCGTGCTCTCGCTGCGCAGCATCCTCGAGAGCCACGCCTTCGCCGAGGCGGCGGCATGAGCGGCCAGCGCCCCAACACCCTTGCGCTGCTGCTCGGCGCGGCGACGCTGCTCCTCATCGGCAGCGGCGTCACTTCCTATCTCGCCACGCGCGCGCCGCAGGCGGCGCACGCCCCGCCTGTCGATGCGCTCTATGGCCTCGCGCTCGAGGCGCACGCCGCGCTCGCCGGTGACGCCGGCGCGGTCCCGCGCTTCCAGGAGCGGCAGAAGCAGCTCGAGGAGGCCGCGGCGCGCGACCCCGCCGCCCCTTACGCGACCGATGCGCGCTTCCAGCGCCTGACCAACAACGCCGCCGCGCTGGTGCGGGCGCGCAGCTCACTCGCCGACGCCGCCGCGGCGGCGCACGACACCGCCACCCTGGTGCCGCGGCTGATCGGCGAGGCGGCCGCGCTCGGCGGCACGCTGCCGGCCGGGGCGGCCGCCACCACCGGCGGCACGCTCGAGCGCTTCGAGTCGCGCGCGCAGCGGCTGCAGATCGACGTCGCGAGCCTCACCCAGGGCACGGGCGAGGCGCCGCAGGCCGCGCAGCGCATCGCGGAGAGCTCGGAGTACCTCGGCCAGGTGATCGCCGCGCTCGCCGGCGCCAACTCCGCGCTCGCCCTGCCCAAGGTCACCAACGCCGAGGGGCTCAGGCACCTGAAGACCCTGGACGGGCTCTACAGCGAGCTCGCCGCCGCCGTGCGCCGCGCGGTCGCGGCGGCCCCGTCCCTGCCGGCGGCCCAGACCGCGGCGCGCGCCATCACCCAGGACGCGCGCGAGCTCGCCGCGCTCGTGCCGGCGACGGGCACGGCGCCGGCGATGCCCGCCTACGTGCCGCTGCTGCTGCTCGCGGCGGGACTCGGCTGCCTGATCGCCGCGCTGGTCGGGGCGCTCAAGATCTACCGCACCGTGCAGCAGCAGCGCGCGCTCGCCGACCAGCAGCGCAAGGAGAGCGAGCGCAACCAGCAGGCGATCCTGCGCCTGCTCGATGAGCTCTCGAGCCTCGCCGACGGCGATCTCACCGTGCAGGCCACCGTCACCGAGGACATCACCGGGGCGATCGCCGACTCGATCAACTACGCGGTCGATGCGCTGCGCGGCCTGGTCACCACCATCAACGCCTCCGCCATCCAGCTCGACTCCGCCACGCGCCAGACGCAGGCGCTGTCGCAGCACCTCGCCAAGGCCTCGGGCGCGCAGTCGAAGCAGATCGGCTCGGCGACCGAGTCGGCCGCCAGCATGGCGGCCTCGGTGGAGGAGGTGTCCGGCAACGCCGAGCGCGCCGCGGACGTGGCGCGCCACTCGGTCGAGGTGGCGCACAAGGGCGGCGATGCGGTGCGGCGCACCATCGACGGCATGAACACCATCCGCGAGACGATCCAGGAGACCTCCAAGCGCATCAAGCGCCTCGGCGAGAGCTCGCAGGAGATCGGCAACATCGTCGAGCTCATCAACGACATCGCCGAGCAGACCAACATCCTGGCCCTGAACGCCTCGATCCAGTCCTCGATGGCCGGGGAGGCGGGGCGCGGCTTCGCGGTGGTGGCGGACGAGGTGCAGCGCCTCGCCGAGCGCGCCGCCAACGCCACCAAGCAGATCGAGGTGCTGGTGCGCACCATTCAGACCGATACCAACGAGGCGGTCGTGTCGATGGAGCGCAGCACCACGGACGTGGTGGGCGGGGCGCTGCTGGCGGAGAACGCCGGCGCCGCGCTCGAGGAGATCGAGCAGGTCTCCAACCAGATCGCGAGCCTGGTGCAGAACATCTCCGGCAGCGCGCGCCAGCAGACCGGCGCGGCGCAGAACATCGCCCGCAACATGCAGATCCTCAAGGAAATCAGCGGCCAGACCGCCGAGTCCACCCAGGCGACCTCCGCCGCCATCGCCAAGCTCGCCGAGCTCTCGGCCGGGCTGCGCAAGAGCGCGGCCGGCTTCCGCCTGCCGGGGGCGAGCGGGGGCGAGCGCGCCAACCAGTCCGGCACGGTGAAGCACCTCAAGGAGGTGCCGCTCGACACCGCCAAGGTGCGCCAGATCTCCGCGCTCGGCGGCTCGTAAGGACGCGCACCGCGCATGGCTGAAGTCGTCTCCCAGACCTTCGATCTCGTCGGCCGCGAGATCAACGCGACGCTCGGCGAGGCGCGCAGCGCGCTCGAGAGCTACGTCGAGCAGCCCGACCAGGCCGAGCTCCTCGAGCGCTGCGCGCAGGACCTGCACCAGGTGCAGGGCGTGCTGCGGCTGCTCGAGATCTACGGCGCCGCGCTCCTCGCCGAGGAGATGGAGCACGTCGCGCAGTACCTGCTCGCCACCCACAGCGAGCGCAAGTCGCAGGCCGAGAGCCTCGATGCGCTGCTGCGCGCCATGGTGCAGCTGCCCGGCTACCTCGAGCGGGTGCTGGCCGGCGGGCGCGACCTGGCGCTGGTGCTGCTGCCGCTCCTCAACGACCTGCGCGCGGTGCGCGGCAGCTCACTCCTCTCGGAAGGCACGCTGCTCTTGCTCAACCTCAAGTCCGAGGCGCAGGCGCAGCCGCAGCCGCAGGCCGCGACCCCCGGCGAGCCGCCGCTCACCGTCGAGCAGTGGGCACGGCGGCTGCGCGCGCGCTACCAGGTGGGCCTCATCGGCTGGATCCGCGGCGAGCGCATCGAGCAGAACCTCGAGACCCTGGGCGCCGTGGCGCGCAAGCTCGAGCAGATCGCGACCCGCCAGCCCGTGTACCAGCTGTGGTGGGTGATCGGCGCCGTGATCGAGGCGCTGCGCGAGCACGGCCTCGAGGGCGGCCAGTCGGTGAAGCGCCTGCTCGGGCTCGGCGACCGCGAGATCCGCCGTCTCTACGAGCAGGGCGAGGCGCGCTACGCGCAGAACCCGCCGGTCGAGCTCCTCAACAACCTCCTGTACTACGTCGGGCGCGCCGAGTCGGGCGGCACGCGGGTGCAGGCGGTACGCGCCTCGTTCCGCCTCGCCGAGCTGCTGCCGGTGGACGAGAGCATCGAGCAGGAGCGCGAGAACCTCTCCGCCCCCTCCATCAAGCTCATGCAGACGGTGGCGGCGGCGATCCGCGAGGACCTCGGCAAGGTCAAGGACGTACTGGACATCTTCGTGCGCCGCGGCGCCGGCCACCCGCAGGAGCTGGCCTCGCAGGTCGAGCTGCTGCGCAAGATTGGCGACACGCTCGGCGTGCTCGGCCTGGGCGAGCTGCGCGGCAAGGTGCAGGCCGAGACCGAGCGACTGGGCAAGATCGTCGACGGCTCGCTGCGCGTCGATGAGCGCACCCTGGTCGACATCGCCGCGACGCTGATCAGCGTCGAGGACAAGCTCGATGACTCGCTGGTCGGCATGATCCTGCCCAAGGACGCCGACGTGACGCCCCCCACGGACGGGGACTTCCAGCAGGTGCAGGCGGCGGTGCTGCGCGAGTGCATCGTCAACCTCGCGCGCATCAAGGAGGCCGTGACGCAGAGCGTCGGCGGCACCCTCGATGCGGCCGGCCTGGACAGCTGGCAGGAGCTGATGCGCGGCATCAAGGCGGGCCTGCTGCTGCTCGGCAAGGCGCGCGCGGTGGAGGTCATCGACGGCATCACCAACCAGCTCAAGCGCGTCATGCAGCCCGGCGTGCACGTGCTGCCGCCGGGGTTCGTGGACCGCCTGGCCGATGCGATCGTCTCGGTCGAGTACTACATGGAGACGCTGCAGGCCGGGCGCAGCGACCCCTGGTACATGCTGGACAACGCGCAGGGCTGCGTGCAGGCGCTCGAGGCGCAGCCGCAGCCCGCGGTGCCGACCGTGCCCCCGCTCGAGGCGGGCGCGCACGCCAAGACCGTGGCGATCGGCACCCTCGCGCCCGCCGGCGCCCAGCCGGATGCGGCGGCGGTGGACGCCGCCGCCCCGACCCTCGCCGTGCCGCCCGCCAAGCCGGTGCTGGCCGAGCACGCCGACCCCGAGCTGGTGAAGCTCTTCATCGAGGAGGCGCGCGAGGAGCTGGCCAAGATCGCGCACGGCTTCCCGGTGTGGGACGAGAACCCCCTCGAGCGCGAGTCGCTGGTCACGGTGCGCCGCTCGTTCCATACGCTCAAGGGGAGCGGTCGGATGGTCGGCGCGCGCGAGCTCGGCGAGTTCGCCTGGTCGATCGAGAACCTGCTGAACCGCATCCTCGACAACACGCTCACGCGCTCGGCGCCGATCCTCGAGACCCTGCGCGCGGCCATCGCCGCGCTCCCGCAGCTCATCGAGCAGCTCGACACGGGCTCACCGCTGAGCGCCGACATCGGCGCCATCTCCGCGCGCGCGCACGCGCTCGCCGCCGGCAAGCCCGCGCCGGCGCCGCGCCCGGCGGAGCCGGAGGCG
>JAFAPI010000021.1 GCA_019247195.1 Gammaproteobacteria bacterium | reverse complement strand
GGATCCTCGGCGGTGAAGCGCGCGATCGCGCAGGCCTTCTCCACCGTCTCGCGCACCGCGGCGGCCGCCAGGTCCGCGGTGCTGGCGGCGCCCTTGCGCTGGCCGAAGTACACCGTGAGCGCGAGCCCCCGGTCGCGCTGGTACTCGACCGTGTCCACCTCGCGCATGCGCACGCTCACCGACAGGCCCTGACTCACCGACACGTCCGCCTCGGCCTGCGTCGCGCCACGGCGCTGCGCCTCCTGCAGGGCGAGGTTGACCACGTCGGCGAGCGGCGCCACGGCGCCGGGGAGCGAAGGGGAGGACATGGGAGGTGCTTTTGCGGTGGAGTTCGGCATAAATTGTATCAGTGCAGCGTCGTTTCAACGGTGAGGAACCCGGGGCCGGGGCGCCCGAGAGCGAGGGCCCGAGCAAGAGCGCGCGCAAGCGCGCCGCGCACGAGCTGCAGTCCCTCGGCGAGCAGCTGCTCGGCCTGCGCGAGGCCGAGCTCGCCGCGCTCGAGCTTCCCGAGCCGCTGTGCGAGGCGATCCGCCTCGCGCGCCGCATCCGCAGCCGCGGTGCACTGGCGCGCCAGCGTCAGTACATCGGCAAGCTGATGCGCGGCGTCGACCCCGCGCCGATCCGCGCCGCACTCGAGGCGCGGCACGCCGCGGATGTGCGCGCCGGGGAGCCGTTCCGCCAGGCGGAGGCGTGGCGCACGCGGCTGCTCGCGCAGGGGCCGGAGGCGCTCGAGGCGCTCGTGCGCGTGCATCCGCAGCTCGACCGGGCGCAGTGGGCCGAGCGTGTGGCGCAGGCGCAGCGCGAGCAGCCCGGCGGCCACGCGGCGCGCGAGCTGTTTCGTGCTTTGCGCGCGTTGTTCGCTACAATGCCCTGATGCAACCCCTGGTCGGCATCATCATGGGTTCGGCCTCCGACTGGGAGACGATGCAGGCCGCGGCCGACATGTTGGATCAGCTCGCGGTGCCCTACGAGGTACGCGTCGTCTCCGCACACCGCACCCCCGACCTGCTGTTCGAGTACGCCGCCGCCGCGCAGGGGCGTGGCCTGCAGGTGCTGATCGCCGGCGCCGGCGGCGCGGCGCATCTGCCGGGCATGGCGGCGGCGAAGACACTGCTGCCGGTGCTCGGAGTGCCGGTGAGCTCCCGGTCACTCGCCGGGCTCGACTCGCTCCTCTCCATCGTGCAGATGCCCGCCGGGGTGCCGGTCGCCACCTTCGCGATCGGGGCCGCCGGCGCCGGCAACGCTGCGCTGTGCGCGGCGGCCATCCTCGCGCTGCGCCACCCCGCGATCGCCACGGCGCTGCAGGGCTTTCGCGAGCGGCAGACCGCGGCCGTGCTCGGCCAACCCGACCCGCGCACGACTCAGCGCGCATGACCGTCGGCATCGTGGGCGCCGGCCAGCTCGGCCGCATGCTCGCCCTCGCCGGCTACCCGCTCGGGCTCGACTTCCTGCTGCTCGATCCGAGCCCCGGCGCGCCCGCCGGCCAGGTGGCGCCGCTCCTGCACGGCGCTTTCACCGACCGGCGGCTGCTGCGCAGCCTGGCGCGCCGTTGCGAGGTGGTCACCTTCGACTGGGAGAACGTCTCGGTCGCCAGCCTGCGCGCGATCCAGGCGGCCGACGGTGCGCGCATCTGTCCGCCGGTCGCGGCGCTCGCGGCCGCGCAGGACCGCGTCGCGGAGAAACGCCTGTTCGAGCGCCTCGACATCCCCACCACGCGCTGGCGCGCGGTGCAGACGCGCGCGCAGCTGACGCGCGCGGTGCGCGCCATCGGCCTGCCCGGGGTGCTGAAGACGCGGCGCTTCGGCTACGACGGCAAGGGGCAGGCGGTGCTGCGCACCGCCGCGGACCTCGAACGCGCCTGGCAGCGCCTCGGCGGCGTGCCGCTGCTCTACGAGGAGCTCGTGCCCTTCGACTGCGAGGTGTCGGTGATCGGCGCGCGCAGCACGCGCGGCGAGCTGGTCGTCTACCCGCTGTGCGGAAACGTCCACGCCCATGGGATCCTGCGCCTGACCCGCGCCCCGTACGGCCCCGCCGCGTGGCAGCGCCGCGCCGCGCGCTATCTCACGCGCGTGCTGCAACGCTTCCGCTATGCCGGCATCCTGACGATCGAGTTCTTCGTGCGCGACGGGCGACTGATCGCCAACGAGATGGCCCCGCGCGTGCATAACTCCGGGCACTGGACGATCGAGGGCGCGCTCACCAGCCAGTTCGAGAACCACCTGCGCGCGGTGCTCGGCCTGCCGCTCGGCGGCACCGGCGCGCGCGGGCACAGCGCGATGATCAACCTCATCGACGCGGTGCCCGACCGGCAGCGTCTGCTGCGCTTTGCCGGACTGCATCTGCATGACTATGGCAAGCAGCCACGACCGGGGCGCAAGGTCGGTCATTGCACGCTGGTGGAGGCGTCGGCGGCGCGGCGCGACGCCCGGGCCCTCGAGCTGCTGCAGGAATTGGCCGTGGAGGTTCGCATCCCGTAACATGGAAAAGCGAGCCAACACGCATGTACTTAGAACCCTTCAAACTCAAGGAATTGCCGTTCCGGCTCAGCCCGGACCCGCAGTTCCTCTACCTCTCGAAGCAACATGCGCGCGCCAAGGCGTACATGGAGTCGACCATCTGGTTCACCGACGGCTTCGTGGTGATCACCGGCGAGATCGGCTCGGGCAAGACCACGCTCATCGAGTCGTTCCTCAAGGAAGTGCCGAGCGATGTGGTGGTGGCGCAGATCAACCAGACGCAGGTATCGGCGATCGACTTCCTGCAGGCGGTGCTGGTGCAGTTCGGCTTCTCGCCCTTCAAGATGCGCAAGGCGGAGCTGATCAGCACCCTCAACAACTTCCTGGTCGAGCAGTACGCCGCCGGCCGGCGCGTGCTGCTGATCGTCGATGAGGCGCAGAACCTGTCGATGCGCGTGCTGGAGGAGATCCGCATGCTGTCGGGGGTCGAGACCACCAAGGAGAAGGTGCTGCGCATCATCCTCGCCGGGCAGCCGGAGCTGAACGAGAAGCTCGACGCGCCCGAGCTCGCCCAGCTGACGCAGCGCGTACGCCTGCGCTTTCACCTACAGACCCTCAGCGAGGCCGAGACGCGCGCCTACATCCAGCACCGCCTCGAGGTGGCCGGTGCCGGCGACCGCGAGCTGTTCACCGCCGATACCTACCCGGAGATCTTCCGCTACTGCGGCGGAGTGCCGCGCCTGATCAACACGCTGTGCGACACCGCCATGATGGCCGCCTTCACCGCCGACCGCGATACGGTGACGCGCCTCGACATCGCCAGCGCGGTGGCGGAGCTGCAGTGGGTCGAGTTCGCGCAGCGGCCGCGGCCGCGCGCCCCGAGCGAGGCGATGCGCGCCGCGGCTCCGCCGCCGGCGGGCGCCGCGCTCCCCGAGGGACGCCCGCCGGTGGCGCGGCTGCTGATCGCCACCGAGGGCCGCACCGTGCAGGAGGTGGGGCTGCGGCCCGGCCGCCTCATCGTCGGGCGCACGCCCGACAACGACCTGCACATCGACAGCCGCTTCATCAGCCGCCACCACTGCCAGATCATCACCACCCAGGGCTCCTGCGTGGTCGAGGACCTCAACAGCACCAACGGCACCTTCGTGCGCACCAACCGGGTGCGCCGCCATCACCTCAACGACGGCGACGTGGTGCTGATCGGCAAGCACGAGCTGATGTACATCGACGAGCGGCCGGTGCGCACGCGTGCGCCGCACACCGACACGACGCCCGACGTCGACAAGCTCGAGGAGGAGGAGCAGGAGGCCGAGGAGCTGCACGCGGCGCCGCAGGAAGTGGCGCGCGTGCCGGTGAAGTAGCTCAGCGCTTGTCGGGCCGACCGAGCGCGTCCGGATCGTACTGCGCGCGCAGCGCGCGGAAGTCACGCCGCCGCAGCAGCACCACCACGCCGGCGAGCAGCGCCAGCAGCCCGAGCAGTCCGATGAGCAGGCTGGTCCAGCGATGCAGGGCGAGCGCATAGCTCAGCGCGAGCGCGAGCAGCCCGCAGATTATGTATAACCAGGGCAGCCCCTCGTAGACCGGGCGTGAGAACTGTGGCATCGCGCCCATCCTAGCGCGGGCGCGGCCGTGTTGGAACTTGCGGCGCAGCCCGCGCCGGGTCGACGCGCTAGTGCAGACCTAACAGGCGTGCCAGACGCTCCAGGAGTGAGGGCTTCCACCCATCGACGTGGAAGTCGGTCGGGGCTTGCTTGCGGCGCGCGACTTCGGAGAGCAACTCGGCGGGCAGTTTCAGCTGCGGCAGGTCCAGCGTGGCGTCTTCGGAAGTCATCGCGGTTCCTCGTTCGTTGGGACGTGGGTTATGACCCTTGCGCGCTGCCAAGTTAATGACTCCGTGAACCGCGGGACGTGTGGAGAATCACAGCTTTCTGGTGCGCGCGCATTATGTCGCCCGTCGGTGACAGCGACGTTGGACTAAAGATGCGCGCATGACGCCGCGCGCCGACGTTGACTATGCCGTGCCGCCGACGGTGAGGCCTTCGATCTTGAGCGTCGGCTGGCCAACGCCCACCGGCACGCTCTGGCCGTCCTTGCCGCAGGTGCCAACGCCCTCATCGAGCTTGAGATCGTTGCCGACCATCGTGACGCGCGTGAGCACGTCGGGCCCGTTGCCGATCAGCGTCGCGCCCTTGAGCGGCGCGCCGATGCGCCCGTTCTCGATGGCGTAGGCCTCGCTCGCCGAGAACACGAATTTCCCGGAAGTGATGTCGACCTGCCCGCCGCCGAAGTTCACGGCATAAAGCCCCCACTTTACCGAACGGATCATCTCCTCGGGGCTATGTGGTCCGGCGAGCATGATCGTGTTGGTCATGCGCGGCA
>JAFAPI010000095.1 GCA_019247195.1 Gammaproteobacteria bacterium | reverse complement strand
GCTTTGCGCCTCGGGGATCTGTCCGAGCTGCGCGTGGCCCTTGTCGTCCGCGACCACGTACACCACGTCGCCGCGGGTGAGTACCTGGGCAGCCTCCTTGGGGGCCGGCCCGAGCGACTCGTTGCGTCCGGCGCGACGCGCCCAGCTCAGACCCTCCCAGTCGATCTGCACCCGGCCGAGACCCTTCACCTGTGCCTGCGCCGTCTTGTCGGCGACCTGCACGATGACCGCCGGCGAGAGGTTGCCGATGGCGGTGTATTCATCGAGCAGGTCCTCGTAGTCCGGCTCGCCGTGCGCGGCCAGCTCCACGTGCCCCGCGGGGCCGCGCCAGCCGTGGCGGCGGTCGTACTCGATCAGCCCGACGCGCACCGCGCGGTTGGCGTCACCCTGCAGCCGGCCGTCGATGGTCGTGTACACCTTGTAGCCGGCGCTCTCGGCGCTCGGGCCGAACCGCTGCCGCAGTTCAAGCCGCGCCATCTCGGCGACGTAGGGCGCCTCGACGTCGTAGAGGGGTGCGTGGGTGCGCGCCTGCATCGGCTCCTTGTTGGCGCTTTCGGCGGCTGCCGCGTCGATGAAGTTGAGCTCGCGCATGCGGCGCAGCACGTAGGCGCGCCGCTGCGTCGCGAGCTGCGGATTGACGATCGGGTTGTAGCTGGAGGGTGCCTTGGGCACGCCGGCGATGGTGGCGGCCTCGGCGACGGTGAGCTGATCGAGCGGCTTGCCGAAGAAGGTCTCGGCGGCCGCGGCGACGCCATAGGCGCGCTGGCCGAAGAAGATGACGTTGAGGTAGAGCCCGAAGATCTCGCGCTTGGTGAACTCGTGCTCCATGCGGTAGGTGACGAAGGTCTCCTGCAGCTTGCGCCGGTAGGTCTTGTCCAGGTTGAGGAACATGTTGCGCGCGGCCTGCATCGTGATGGTGCTGGCGCCCTGGGTCTTGTGACCGGAGATCGCGTCGATGAGGATCGCGCGCGCCACGCCGAAGTAGTCGATGCCGTGGTGCTCGAAGAAGCGCTCGTCCTCCGCGGCGAGGAAGGCGTGCTTGACGAGCATGGGGATCTGCTCGTAGGTGACGGGGATGCGCCGCTGCTCGCCGATCTGCGCGATGAGGGCGCCACTGCGCGTATAGACCCGCAGCGGCACCTGCAGCTCGACGTTGCGCATCGACTCGATGGAGGGGAGCGAGGGCAGCAGGTACACGTAGCTGCAGGCGAGCGCGTACGCGCCGAGCAGTGTGACCACGATCACACTCGCCGCGAGCGCCGCCAGGACGCGGATGTAATTCCATTTCACAGAACGCCACACTCCCTACTGCTTGCGCTCGCCCGGAGGCGTATGCATAGTAGCCGCCGTTTCAGGGCAAACTCACCGAAAGGTGGGGACGCAAAGCCTCCGGTCTACGGGACGCAGGTGCCTACGACAGCGGGGTTGCCGGTGCGGAAGTTATCGCACTCCGTTACCGCGCGACATCGGCTACTGCGCGAAGCGCGCCGAGCCGTCATCCCACCGCACTCCTTCCGCACCGCATCCGTTTCGGCCGGGCTGCGCTTCCCCAGGCAGAAAACTTGGACCATCCGGGGGCGCCTTCGTTGAGCGCGCGGGGCACGCAATTTGCGCCACCCGTGACGCTGTCGGCAGTCCACTTAATGCCACCTCGGCTACCGTGGCGATCCGTGAGGTCGGCTCGCGTTCAATTTAACTTTGCGCTGATATATAGTGTTCCTGAGGCTTATACGGGGCGGTTATTTCAGGCTTAAATACCTGAAAAGGATATAAAAATGTTGCTTCTGCAGCGTAAGTACCGCCCCTATCTCGGACTTGACATAACCACCTCCTCGGTCAAGCTGATCGAGCTCGCCATGGCGGGGGGGCAGTACCGGGTGGAGGCCTATGCGGCCGAGCCGACTCCGCAGAACGCCATCAATGAGAAGGCAATCGTGGACGCCGAGGCGGTCGGAGAGGCGATCCGGCGCGCGGTCAAGCGCGCGGGCGCGAAGAGCACCGAGGTCGCGGTCGCGATCTCCGGCGACGCCGCGATCACCAAGGTGATCCAGATGCCGCGCAGCCTGCGCACGGGCGACCTCGAGTCGCAGGTGGAGATGCAGGCCGATCAGTACATCCCCTTCCCGATGGACGAAGTCTCGTACGACTTCGAGGTCCTCGGGCCGAATGACAAGGATCCGGACTCGAACGACGTGTTGCTGGTGGCGACGCGCAGCGAGAACGTCGAGCAGCGTCAGGCCGCCGTCAAGGCCGCCGGTCTGAGCGCGAAGATCGTCGACGTCGAGGCCTTTGCGCTCGAGAACGCCTGCAAGCTGATGACGCATCAGATGCCCGACGGCGGCATCGACCGCACCATCGCGGTGGTCGACTTCGGCGCCAGCAGCACGACCTTCAGCGTGCTGCGCAATCTCAAGGTCGTGTACACGCGCGATTTCGCCTTCGGCGGGCAGCAGCTCACTGAGGAGATCATGCGCACCTACGGGCTCGCCATGGAGGAAGCCGGGCGCGCCAAGAAGGAAGGCGGCCTGCCGGGCAACTACCAGTCCGAAGTCCTCGATCCCTTCATCGACGACATGACGCAGCAGGTGAGCCGCTCGCTGCAGTTCTACCTCGCCTCGGGCTCGGGCCGCGAGCAGCCGGAGAAGATCCTGGTGTGCGGCGGCTGCGCCAACATCCCCGGCGTCGCCGAGGTGATCTCGAGCCGCGTCGGCATCTCAGCCGAGAAGGGTGACCCGCTCGGCCAGATGAAGCTGTCCTCGCGCGCCAAGGCGCAGGCGGTGCAACGTGATGCCACCGCGCTGCTCACCGCGTGCGGTCTCGCCCTGCGGAGCTTCGACTAATGCCACGCATAAACCTGCTCCCGCACCGCGAGAGCAAACGCAAGGAGCGCAAGCTCAAGTTCCTGGTGGCGCTGGGCGCGGCGTTCATCGCCGCCTGCTTCGTCACCGGCGCGGCCTACCTCATGTACGGCTCGATGATCGACGCGCAGGTGCACCGCAACGACATGCTGCGGGTGCAGATCAAGACGCTCGACAAGCAGAACGAGGAGATCAACAACCTCGAGACCGCCAAGCAGAAGTTTATCGCCCGCATGGAGATCATCGAAAAGCTGCAGCGCTCGCGCCCGGAGATCGTGCACGTGTTCGAGGAGATCGTGCGCACCCTCCCCGAGGGCGTCTATCTGACGGGCATCCACCAGTCCGACAAGAAGCTGAAGTTCGAGGGCATCGCGCAGTCGAGCACGCGCGTCTCCTCTTTCATGCGCAATATCGACGGCTCCCAGTGGCTGCGCAACCCCGAGCTCGAGGTGGTGCAGACCACCAAGAACTCCGGGCCCGGCTCGAGCTTCACGCTCAGTGCGTATCAGGTCTCGACCGCGCCGGCGGATGACGGCTCGGGACCGCGCGCGGCCAAGAAGCAGATCCGCAAGGCGAGCATCGGCGCGACGGGAGCGGCGCAATGAACATACTCGAGGAACTGCGCTCACTCGATCCGCGCGATCCCGGGCGCTGGCCGCTGCCGGTACTGATCGGCGCCGTGGCGGTGGCCTTCCTGGTGCTCTCGGGAGTGGGCTTCTACTGGTTCGTGTGGAACGAGCAGCGGCCGCGCCTGCAGGACTACGCTGCCGAGGAGCAGCGGCTGCGCCAGGAGTTCCGCGATAAGCACGCCAAAGCGGTGAACCTCGAGGTCTACAAGCAGCAGCTCAAGGACATCGAGCGCTCCTTCGGTGCGCTGCTGCGCCAGCTGCCGGGCAAGACCGAGGTGCCGAGCCTGCTGGTCGACATCTCGCAGACCGGCCTCGCGGCCGGCCTGGAGGAGAAGCTCTTCCAGCCGCAACCCGAGCAGAAGAAAGACTTCTACGCCGAGCTGCCGATCAAGATCCG
>JAFAPI010000062.1 GCA_019247195.1 Gammaproteobacteria bacterium | reverse complement strand
GATGCGCATCAGGCGCGGCCCCGGCGCCGCGGAGGGCGGCGGGGTAATCTCGAGATCGTCGCAGAAGACAGTGCCGGTGTACTCCGGCCCCTCGCCGAGGAACAACCCCGTCTTCAGCCCGACGAAGGTCACGGTGGCGTCGGCGTGGATGGCCTGCTCGCCGAGCACCATGCCCGCATCGCCGTCGAGTCCGGAGGGAATGTCGAGCGCGAAGACCGCCTTGCCGCTGTGGTTGATGGCGCGAATCACGGCGCCCAGCTCGGGTCGCACTTCACCGCGCAGGCCGGTGCCGAGCAGCGCATCGACCACGATCTCGCCCTGCGCCAGCTCGGCCGCCGCGAACGGCCTCACTTCCGCGCCACTCGCCCGAAGATCGCTGCAGGCCTGCAGCGCGTCTCCCTGCAACTGTGCCGCCGGAGTGGCGGCGAGCACCGTTACCTTGAGCCCCGCGGCCTGCGCGAAGCGCGCGAGTACGTAGCCGTCCCCACCGTTGTTGCCCGGCCCGCAGACGATAACGATGCGATGCGCCATGGGCCAACGGGCCCGCAGGTAACGCAGCGCCGCCTCGCCGGCCCGTTTCATCAGCGTGTAGCCGCTCACCCCGAGCGCATCGACGGCGTAGGTGTCGAGCGCGCGGACCTGGGCGGTGGAATACATCGCAATCGGCAGGGCCATCGAGTGATTATACTGCCCGGCGAGCGGCACCATGGGCATCGCGGGCACGCAACTCGATCTGCACGCGCTGCGGCAGCGCCTCGAACAACGCGCGCATGCGCTGGGCTTCAGCGCCATCGGAGTGGCCGGTATCGACATCCCGGTGGATGAGCAGCACCTGTTGCGCTGGCTCGAGGCCGGCTATCACGGCGCCATGCACTACATGCAGCGCCATGGCGTGCGGCGCAGCCGCCCGCACGAGCTGGTGCCGGGCACGGTGCGCATCATCAGCGCCCGGCTGGACTACTGGCCCGTGGCGCGTCCGCCGGCGGAGGTCCTGGCCGATGGCAGGCGCGGCTATGTCTCGCGCTACGCGCTGGGACGCGATTACCACAAGATCCTGCGCGGCGCCCTGCAGCGCCTGGCCGAGCATCTGCAGCAGCTGACCGGCGCGCTCGGCTACCGCGTCTGCGTGGACACGGCGCCGGTGCTGGAGCGGGCGCACGCGCGCGATGCCGGGCTCGGCTGGATCGGCAAGCACACCAATCTCATCGCGCGTGACGCAGGGTCGTATTTTTTTCTGGGTGAGATCCTCACCGACCTGCCGCTGCCCGTCGATGCGCCCGCCAGCGCCCACTGCGGCACCTGCCAAGCGTGCCTGCCTGCCTGTCCGACCGGGGCCATCGTTGCCCCCTACCAACTCGACGCCCGGCGCTGCATCTCCTATCTCACCATCGAGCATCCCGGTTCAATACCGGAGCGCTGGCGCGCCGCCCTAGGCAACCGCATCTACGGTTGTGACGACTGCCAGCTGGTGTGTCCGTGGAACAAGTTCGCCCGCCAGGCGGCACACCCCGACCTGCGCGTTCGTCACGGCCTCGATGCGCCGCTGCTGCCAGAGCTTTTTGCCTGGAGCGCGGCGCAGTTCGCGGAACGGATGCAGGGCTCGCCGATCCGCCGCATCGGCTACGAGCGCTGGTCGCGCAACATCGCTGTCGCCCTCGGCAATGCGCCCCGCTCGGCTGAGGTGGTGGCATCGCTGCGGCTGCGGCGCGCTGATCCGTCGGAGCTGGTGCGCGAGCACGTCGCCTGGGCGCTGCAGCGCCAGGGGGTCGCCTAAGCGCGCGTCATGCTGATGTTGTCGATGAGGCGCGCCTTGCTGAAACGCACCGCGCACAGCACGACCAGCTCGCGCGCACCGACGTTGGCGGGCGCCAGGTCGGCGCTCTGGCGCACCGCGAAGTAATCCGGTCGCAGCCCCGCGGCTTCCAGCGCCCGCACGCCGTCGCGCTCGATGCTGGTGAAGTCAGCCCCGCCGCCCAGGCGCCGGGCGGCCGCCTGGAGCGTGGCGTAAATCGCCGGCGCCTGCGCGCGCTCCCCGGCGGTGAGGTACTGGTTGCGCGAGCTCAGGGCGAGGCCGTCCGCGTCGCGTACCGTGGGCGCGGCCACGATCTGCACCGGCATGCACAGGTCCGCGACCATGCGGCGAATGATGGTGAGCTGCTGAAAATCCTTCTCGCCAAATACCGCGACTTGCGGCTGCACGATGTGGAAGAGCTTGGCGACCACGGTCGACACGCCCTCGAAGTGCCCGGGGCGGTACTCCCCGTCGAGCAGGCGCGACAGCCCCGGCACCTCGACCCGGGTGCCGCGCTCGGACCCCTGCGGGTAAATCTCGGTCACCTCCGGCATGAACATGAGGTCGCAACCCGCGGCGGCCAGCATGCGCTCGTCCTCGCGCGGCGTGCGCGGATAGTGTGCAAAGTCCTCGTTGGGACCGAACTGCATGGGGTTGACGAAGATGCTTGCCACGAAGCGATCGCCCCGCTGCCGCGCCAGCTCGATAAGACTGACGTGGCCGGCGTGCAGATTGCCCATGGTGGGTACGAAGGCGACTCGCTGCCCGGCGCTTTGCCAGGCCCGCACCCGCTCGCGCACGGCGGCGATGGTGGTTACCGTCTCCATCGCTTCAGAAGCAGTGCTCGGGGCCCGGGTATTCGCCCTGCTTCACGGCCTGCACGTAGCGCTGCAGCGCCTCGAGGTTGCCCGGCGCGCCCGCCATGAAGTTGCGCACGAAGCGGGGTTTGCGCCCGGTAGTGATGTCGAGGATGTCATAGAGGACCAGGATCTGGCCGTCAGTATCGGGACCGGCACCGATGCCGATAACGGGCACCTGCAGTTCGGCGCTGATCAGCTTGCCGAGTGCGGCGGGAATGCATTCGAGCAGCACGATATCAGCCCCGGCGGCCTCAAGCTGGCGCGCTTCCTCGAGCAGTCTGGCCGCCGTCTCGCGCTCGCGTCCCTGCACGCGGAATCCTCCCGTCTTGTGGACGGACTGCGGCTTGAGGCCCAGATGCGCGCAGACCGCAATCTCATGGCCGGACAGGAACTCCACGATCTCGGTCTGCTTGCCGCCACTTTCGAGCTTGACCATCTTGGCGCCACCTTCCTGCATCAGGCGTACCGAATGCTCGAGCGCCAGATCCTTGGAGGGGTAGCTCATGAAGGGCAGGTCGGCAATCAGGAAGGGCCGATGCAGACCGCGCGCCACAGCCGCGCAGTGGTACGCCATGTGGTCCATGGTCACCGGCACGGTGGTGGCGTGGCCCTGCACCGCCATGCCGAGGGAGTCTCCGACCAGCGCCACGTCGACGTCCGCGCGGTCGAGCAGCACGGCGAAACTCGCGTCATAACAGGTCAGGCAGGCGATCTTCTGGCGCTCCGCCTTCATCTGCGCGAGCGTCGACAGCGTGACCGGCGGGCGGCCGGCGTCGCGCTGCAGATGCGTGTACATGAGGTTGGAGTGTAGCTAGATCGCGCGGCTGCGCAACGGGTTGTAGTAGAGGCGGCCGCGGCTCATGCGGCGGATGGCGGCGAGCAGCTCCTCGTAGTCGGCCTCGTTGCTGATCGGATCGATGCAGGCGGCATTGACGATGAGCAGCGGCGCAGCCGCGAACTCGTGGAAGAAGCGCGCGTACGCTTCGTTGAGACGCTCGAGATACTGCCGGTCGATGTGCTGCTCGTAGTCCACACCGCGCTTGGCGATGCGCTCGAGCAGCACGTCGATGGGCGCCTGCAGGTACACCACCAGATCGGGCTTGGGAGCCTGGATGTCGAGCCTGGCGTATAGCTGCTCGTAGAGGGCGTACTCCGCCTCATCGAGCGTCACGCGGGCGAACAGTCGATCCTTCTCCAGCAGGTAGTCGGCGACCCGCAGCGGCGCGAACAGATCGCTCTGCTTCAGGGCCGCCAGCTGCTGGGCACGCTGCAGCAGGAAGTACAGCTGCGCGGGCAGCGCGCCGGCGCGCGGATTGCGGTAAAAGCGCTCGAGGAAGGGATTCTGCGCAGCCTCCTCGAAGACTCCCTGCGCGGCAAGACTCTCGCAGAGTCGTCGCGCCAGGCTGGTCTTGCCCACCCCGATCGGCCCTTCCACGACGATGTACTGATGTGTCGTCTTGTCGCTCGTCACAGGAGTCTTATAGAGGAGTGAGACCGGAGGCGCTCACGCGGGTCTTCAGGTCAGCGACCCGCCCCAGGCCCGGCAGCTGCAGCTCTGGCGCGATGTCCGCGAGAGGATACAGAACGAAGTTGCGCTCCACTATCCCCGGGTGCGGCACGGTCAGCGCCGGGTCGCTGCGGCGCTCGTTACCGTAGGCGAGCAGATCCAGGTCGATGATCCTCGGCCCCCAGTGGACGTGAGCCGCCGGGCGGCCCAGTGCCGCCTCGAGCGCGCGCAGCTGCGCGAAGAGCTCCTCCAGCGTGAGCCCGGTAAGCAGTGCTGCCGCTGCGTTGACGAAGTCCGGCTGTGCTACCGGTCCGAAAGGCGCCGAGCGGTACAGCGGCGAGGTGAGCACCCGGCGGGTTTGGGGCAGTGCCCCGAGGCGCTGCAGCGCGCGCTGCACCTGTGCCTGCGGGTCCTCGAGATTGCTGCCGACGCCGACGTATGCGGGCTGCCAGGGCGTCACCGCCCGCTCCTAGGCGGAGCTGGGGGCGCCGGTGCGGCGCCGCCGGCGGCGGCCGCCGCGACGCCGCGCCGGAGCGGGGCCGCCTGTCTGGCCCGACAGCGCGTCCGCCATGCGCGCCCGGTCCTCGGGCGGCACCTCCTGCAGGCGCGTCCACCACTGCGCGATCTGCGGCGCGGCGAGGCCGAACTGCGCGCGCAGCAAGAGCAGGTCGTAGGCCGCGCGGAAGCGTGGATGCTCGAGTACGCGCAGCGCGCGTCGGCCGCGTGGATGCTCGAGCCGCGGCTGCAGGCCGAACATCTCGCGCACGCCGAGCGAAAAGCGCCGCGGAATCGCCACGCGCGCTTGTGCCTGGCGGGTGGCCTGCTCACATGCCTCGAGGATAGTCGCCAGCTCGTGCCAGCGCTGCGGCGGGGCGGCCTCGATGAGGCCCGCGATCGGACCATAGAGCAACAGCGCGAGCAGGAAGGTCGGGGTGACCGCCTTGTCCGCCTGCACGCGCTCGTCAGTGTTGGCCAGTCCCTGCGCCAGGAGCTTCTCGACCAGGCTCCCGGGGTGGGTGTTGAAATAAGCGTCCACGGACGGCAGCAGCGCCGCCAGCAAACCGTGCCGCCGCAGCACGGTGAAGCTGCGCGCGCCGTGACCGGTAAGGAAGAGCTTGAGCGTCTCGTCGAACAGCCGGGCGGGCGGCACCGCGCCGAGCAGGTCGCGCAGGGTCGCGACCGGTGCGGCCGTGGCCGGCTCGAGCTGGAAGCCGAGCTTCGCCTCAAAGCGCGCCGCGCGCAGCATGCGTACCGGATCCTCGCGGTAACGCGTCTCCGGATCGCCGATGAGCCGCAGCACCCGCGCGTCGATGTCACGCTTGCCCTGCACGTAGTCCCAGATCGAGAAGTCGGCGATGTTGTAGTAAAGCGCGTTGCAGGTGAAATCGCGCCGCCACACGTCCTCGTCGATCGTGCCGTAGACGTTGTCGCGCAGGATGCGCCCGCTGGCATCGAACATCCGCTCCGGGTCATCTTCGTTCTCGGCTGGCGTTTCCTCCGCCTCCGGCGGCAGCGCATCAAGCTCCGGGGCCTCGCCGTCCTCAGGATCCGCCTCGGCCAGTGGCTCCTCCGCCTGCGAAGGCGCGGTCGTGGCACGAAAGGTGGCCACTTCGATGGTCTCGCGGCCGAAGAACACGTGCGCCAGGCGAAAGCGCCGCCCCACCAGACGACAGTTGCGGAACAGCCGCTTCACTTGCTCGGGAGGCGCGTCGGTCGCGACGTCGAAGTCTTTCGGTTCGAGGCCCAGCAGCAAGTCGCGCACGCACCCGCCCACCAGGAAGCCCATGAACCCGGCGTCGCGGAGCCGGTAAAGCACCCGCAATGCATTCGGCGAGATGTGGGCGCGCGAGATCGGATGGTCGGACCGCGGGATGATGGTCGGCTGCGCCGCGGGCGTCGCGATAGACGCTTCAGGAAGATTCAAGTGGCAGGGCTTTCGAGCTTGAGCATTGAGGTTAGCTCTCTATAATACCGCGCTCCAACGACCTGCCCTTCCCGGCCGCTCCCTTCGTCTAGAGGCCCAGGACATAGCCCTCTCAAGGCTGTAACACGGGTTCGAATCCCGTAGGGAGCGCCATCAAATCAGTCACTTACGATTGCGCAACGGCGTGATCTGAAAGCGGTGCGCCAAAGTCTGGCATGTTCGAGGCAAGGCACGAGAAGGAGTGACAGCGCAGGCCCGGTGCCTCGAGAGGCTTGCGGCTGGACGGAGCCGTTGACCTCCAGTCCGCGGGTCCAGGGGAGCGCACTTTTTGTGGGCGCATACAGTCTGTCGGCCACCATGCTGCGATGAGAAAGCCAGTCAGCATCCATATGCAAGCGTGTCGCCAGGCTGGTACAGCCGTGCGCCTGCGGTGCCCGGTATCGCGGACAGCTCGAACCCTCGCAAATCGACGGTCGTGCAATGAGCGGTCTGGCTAACGCTGTCCCTGACTGAATAAAGATCGACCGCGGAAACCGCTCGTACTGAGATAACGCGTCGACGACATCTTGGCCATTTCACAACGCCTGGCCTTTGGCAGTAGGTGGCCGAACCTCACTGGCGCACCTACCTATTTAGCCGGGTGCACCGCAACGCGGCAACGCGGACCTCGCACGGCGGAACTCGAATCGGGCAGAATTGCTCGCCACACAAATCTAAACCGGCGGAATGGCGCCGGCGCCTATCGGGCGACGTTTTCAACACAAGGCGCGTGACGGCGTGGGGGACCAATGACTAGCAAGGGTCAGTACAAGACGATCGTGTTCGTCATCTGCTCGGTGGCGGCCCTCGGTGGCCTATTGTTCGGTCTCGACCAGGGCTTCATCGCCAACTCGCTAGAAACGCTGACCGAGCACTACCACCTCTCGGTACCCCAGAAGGAGAGCTATTCGGCTGTTCTCGCCACCGGCGGCATCGTCGGTGCCCTGCTGTCAGGTGTCCTGGCGCGAATTTTGGGCCGCAAGAAGAGTCTGTTGCTTGCTGGGTTCATCTTCACTGCCGTCTCGGCCTACTCGGCGCTGCTTCCGGATTTGAGCATCCTCTCGGCCTGCCGCTTCGCGCTCGGCTTCGCTGTCGGCATCGCATCGTTCGTGGTGCCGCTGTACCTGTCCGAGACGGCGCCCGCGGCAATACGCGGCTCGATGGGAACCTTGTTCCAGCTGATGATCACGGTGGGGATATTCCTGATCTCGGTGTCCAACGTCTACATCGCGCATACCGTTGCGAACTCCGCTACGGCGCTGACTCTGATGTTCCTGACCATCACCTTGTTCGCGGCGCTCATGTTCCTCGGCGGCTTCATTCTGCCGGAGAGCCCACGCTGGCTGATGCTCAAGGGCCGCAGGGAACAGGCCGTTGCGGTGCTGCGCCGTACCGTGAATACGCAGGCCGAGATCGACCAGGAGATCCATGAGATCGAGCAGGCGCTGCACGGGCCTCAGGGTGCTGGCATCGGCATCGTCCTGCGCGGGTATTTCTTCAAGGTCCTGGTCGTGGGCGTGCTGCTGCAGATGTTCCAGCAGCTCGTCGGCATCAACGTGATGATCTATTACGCGCCCACCATCTTCGGCTTCGCCAGCATGAAGGGCATCATCGCCATGATGACGGTGCCCACCGTCAATATGCTATTCACCTTCCCCGCCATCTCGCTGGTGGAGAGGTGGGGACGAAAAAAACTGCTGTACGTAGGCGCACTGATGATGCTGATCAGCATGGTCGCGGCGGGCCTCGCCTTCCAGGCGATCGGCACTCACCCGGATGCTGCGGCAATCGGGCACGGCCCGAAGACGGTCCTGCTGCTGGCGGTCATCGTCTACATCTTCGGTTTCGCGGTCTCATGGGGACCGGTGGTGTGGCTGGTGTGTTCGGAGATCTTTCCGCTGGAGGGCCGCGAGGTCGGCATGACCATCACGACGATGGTCAACTGGACATTCGCCGGATTGTTGATGGCGAACGCGCTCACCTTCATGGAAACCTTCGGCAATGCCTCGATCTTCTATCTGTTCTCGGGGTTCTGCGTGCTCGCCATCGTCTTTGTCGCGCTGTTCGTGCCGGAGACCAAGGGCATCACGCTGGAGCAGATGGAGTTCAACCTCAGAAACGGAGTGCCCCTGCGGCGCCTAGGCCAGCGCCCCGACCCTGCGCGCGGCTAGGCCAAGCCGGTCTCGGTCAGGCCGCGTTTTCGGATCGGAGTTCTTGGCCCAATGGACGGAGGGAACCGCTGCCAGCGAGGGCAGGCCGCTGACGAAGGGAAATCTGTGCAGTCACCAACCGCAGCATTTGGCGGCACTGCAGTGGTTGCGAGGTAAGGTCGAGGCTGCAGGCGCGCCGGCAAGGCCGGGTTGAATCGCAAGCTGACACTCGGACCGGCGCGATCGCTGGCGCCCAAGCCTTCCCCGCGACACCCGTACCCGACACCGCGCGCACTGGACACGGGTCAAGGCCCGAGGTCATTCTTCAAGCTCAGCGGACGGGCACGGGATGGATAGAAGCGAACTGCGTGAGCTCAACGAGCGCGCCGACCTCGCGGCGGCCGCCGAAGGCGCGGGCGCGGCCGTACAGATTGTCGATCTCCTCCCCTCCGACGTGCAGCCCTCGGGACTGCGAGTGGTGCTGTCGGTCTTCCGCCTGGTGGACGGGGTCCTGCACGAGGCGACGCGTAATTACCGGCCGGCGCGGGAGCTGACGACGGTAATCGAGCGCGACACCCGTGAGCTGGCGATGAAACTCCTCACCGCGACCCGGTGAAGCTCCTCACGAGTGCGTCGCGGCGCCCGCGCAGTGCGGTGCGGCGTTACCCGCACGGCTATCCGGCCGACGAAGGGCTGGTCCGCGCCTCCAGCCCTTTGGAGTTGGCCGTCGTCGACAAGCTTCACCCCGGCAACGGCGCACTGCCCCCGCAGCGTAGCACCCCGACCCAAGGTGGGCGCGGAGGCCAGATCGCGCCCTTCGCTTACTGGCACCTGCGCCCTACTGGTCGCAAGCTCTGCATTGTCTGAGGCGCCCGTCAGCCAAGCCTTCGCTGCCGGCCGCCCCCGCCCGAGGTGTCTATGTGAATGAGGCTCATCCAGGTCGCCAGCTTCCTGGCATCCGGCCCGCTGAACCGACAGCTTATTGGGTCGGCTTTTCAGAGCATGCCTGAGCCGTCCCACCTGCTCGCCCTCGGCACTCCGGCACCACAGTTCGCACTGCCGGACACCGTGAGCGGCCGGACCGTGTCCCTCGCTGACTTGCAGGATGCCCCTGCCCTGGTCATCGCGTTCGTGTGCAACCACTGTCCCTACGTGCAGCACCTGCTCGATGGACTGGTCGCCTTCGGCCGCGACATGGAGCGCGAGGGCGTGGCCGTGGTGGCGATCAGCTCGAACGATGCGTCCAGCTATCCAGCGGACGCACCCGCGGAGATGCGGCGGATCGCCACCGGCAAGGGATTCGCCTTCCCCTACCTCTATGATGAGTCGCAGTCGGTGGCGCGCGCCTACGGCGCCGTGTGCACCCCCGACTTCTTCGTCTATGACGCTGCTCGCCGCCTGGCCTACCACGGACAGTTCGACGCGAGCCGGCCGGGTAACAAAGTGCCGGTCACCGGCGCCGATCTGCGTGCGGCGGTCGCCGCGGTGCGCCATGGCACACCCCTGCCGCGCAGCCAGATTGCCAGTGTCGGCTGCACGATCAAGTGGAAGCGCGGACAGGCCCCTAACTCGCCCTGAGTGCTCGTCGTCGGGCTTGCATCCGTGCAGGCAAACGACGCCCTGCCGGCCGGCGCCGATACGCCGGCCCGCGGATTCCGACGCAGGCGTTTTCACTGCCGCGCCAGCGCCGCGTCCGCGGTCAGGCATGCAGCGATCGCACACGGCGGGTATAAGAAGTGGGATACGTCCCATCCGCGACAAGGAGGCCGTTGTGAACCTGCAGACCCTCTCGCCCACCATCACCAACATGATCCGCATGGATCATTCGCACGTTCTCATGTTATTCCGGCGCTTCCAGCCCGGCGTGACCCAGATGCGCAAGAAAGCGATCGTCAGCAACGCCTGCCTGGCGCTGGAAATTCATGCGCAGCTAGAGGAAGAGATCTTCTATCCCGCGCTGCGGCGGGTACTCGGACCCGACCGCATGCTCGACAAGAGCGTGCCGGAACATCAGGAGATGCGCCGGGTCATCGGCATCCTGCGCAACATGGAGCCCGAGGGCCCGGAGTACGACCAGACCTTCCGCGAACTGATGCGCGACGTACTCCACCACGTCGCCGATGAAGAATCGATGCTGTTGCCTGCGGCCGAAGAAAAGCTGGCCGATGAGCTGCGTCCGCTCGGGGCCCAAATGACCAGCCGGCGCATGCAGCTGCTGCGGCCGCACCTGGGTGAGGTAGCCGTGACCACCGCGCAGTCATTTCCGCTTGCGAGCCTCGCGCTCGCCCTGGGCATCCTGGCGTTGGTGCTGCTGGCGCGGCGCGGCAGCACGCGGGCAGACGGGCGCGAGGCGGAGGGACGTCGTGTCAGCCTCGGCTCGACCCGCAGCTCGCGGCAGGACTGGCAGAGCTCACTGGGCGGGAGCTGAGAGACGCGACCGGATTCCCCCGGCGGAGGACTGAAAGCTCACCCCTGCGGTGCAGAGGCACCTGAGCTGCGTAGAATAGCGGCGCCATCCTGACCTGGAGTGACGCCCATGCGACGCCGCGGCCCGTCGGCTCTGTTTTGCCTGCTGACACTCGGCGGCTTGCCCACGCCAGTCCCCGCTGCGGGGGCCGCGCCGTCGGTGCAGTATTTCCCCGCGCCGATCGCCAACGCACCCTTCTCCGCCGCGGTGCGCGTAGGCGACATGCTCTACCTGTCGGGCCAGATCGGCATCGGAGCGGACGGCACCCTGCCTCGGGACTTTGCCGACCAGGTACGGCAGGCGATGGGCAACGTCGGCGAGGTGCTCAAACAGGCCGGCGCCAGTTTCGACGACGTCGTCAAATGCACCGTGATGCTCGCCGACATGGCGCGCTGGGAAGACTTCAACCAGATCTACCTCGGTTATTTCAAGCACGGACATCTCCCCGCCCGCAGTGCGCTGGGGACGAGCGGCCTAGCGCGCGGCGCGCAGCTCGAGATCGAATGCTGGGCCTACCGCCCGGTGGCCGCGCGCGCGCGCTGAGCCGGGCAGCCGGCCGCGCCGACCCCGTGTCCTGATGAGTGCCTCCGTTCACCAAACCGAGAACCTGCTGTTTGCCATCCTGCTGCAGGTGATCGTCATGATCGGTGCAGCCCGCCTCGGCAACACCCTGTTGCGCCGTCTCGGTCAGCCGGGCGTGGTGGGTGAGATCATGGCCGGCCTGCTGCTCGGTCCGTCGCTGTTCGGCCATTTCTTCCCGCAGACCTCCCTGGCGCTATTCGGTGCCCAGGCGTCGACGCCGATCGTGATCATCAGCCAGATCGGGCTCATCCTGCTCATGTTCCAGATCGGCATGGACTTCGAGTTCGGTCACCTGCGCAACGTCCGCAATCGCGGTGCCGTCGCGGTCATCACGCTGGCCTCGATCGGCGTGCCTTTTGCCCTCGGCCTGTGGTTCGGCCGGGCGTCGGCGGCGGCACTGGCACCGGGAATCGATCCGCTCGTCTACAGCCTGTTCTGCGGCGTCGGACTCGCGATCACCGCCGTACCGATCCTCGGCCGCATCCTGCGCGAGTACGGCCTAACCCGCACCGAGGTGGGAGTGGTGGCGATCTCCGCTGCGGCGGTCAACGATGTGATCGGCTGGGTGCTGCTGGCGGGGGTGTACGCCTACGCGACCGCGCGTTTCTCCGGGACGCGCATCGCCCTGCAGCTCGGCGGACTGGCGCTCTTCATCGCCGTACTATGGTTCGTGCTGCGGCCACTCGTGCGTCGGCTGATCGCGGTCTTCCCGTTGCGTGACGGCGAGGTGCCGCCCAATCTCATGGCGATCGTCATCTGTCTGATGTTCGCCACCGGCATCTGTACCTACCGGCTCGGCATCTTCGCGATCTTCGGCGGCTTCGCCGCCGGTCTGCTGTTTCACCATTTCGAGGCCTTCGTCACCGCGTGGCGACGCCAGGTCGGACAGTTCGTGCTGGTATTCTTCCTGCCGGTTTTCTTCACGTTCACCGGCCTGCGCACCAACGTGCTCGGGCTGTCAAGTGGCGCGGACCTCAGCTGGCTCGCCTTCATTCTCGCCGCGGCCATCCTTGGCAAGATCTTTCCGGTGTACGCGGCTGCGCGGGTGAGCGGCTTTGCGCCTAATCAGGCCTGGGTGCTGGGCAGCCTGATGAATACCCGGGCACTGATGGAGCTCATCGTGCTCAACATCGGGCTCGACCTGGGCTTCATCCCCGCGCAGGTGTTCACCATGCTGGTGATCATGGCCATCCTGACCACGGTGATGACTGGCCCGCTCTTGAAGTACCTGCTGCCACGCATCGGCCACGTAATGCCGGTGGGCCTGGAGGCCTGAGCCTACTGCAGGCGCGCGTAGATCTGCCGTGCGCGCTCGAGCTCGCTGAGCACCGCCTGCTTCTCCGCGGCTGAGTTCCAGTCCGGGTAGGCCGCCGTCACCTCGGCGAGGTGACTGATCCAGGCGAGGAAGTAACGTGCATCCTCCGGCGAGCGCGGCCCCTCCGCTCCCACGCGCACGTACACCGGACTCGTCGTGGCGTAGACGTAGTTATCGAGCACCGCCGGCTGGGGCTGCGTATTGAGTGCCCGCAGCAGGCACCAGCCGCTGTGCGGCAACGCCACGCTGCCACTGAAGTCGCGCTCGCGGTCGGCCGGGGCGGGTCCCAGCTCCTGGACGACCTCGCCGTTGCATACCACCTGCACGGTCTGCAGCGGCACGATCGAGTACAGCCGCGCCCGGAAGGGACGCGCCTGCGGTGCGGCGAGCTCGAGTGTGCCCCCGGGGCCCTCGCCCCCCAGAGTAAACGCCAGCAGCGGACCGTTGGTGGCAAAAGTGCGCCCCGCGCGCAGCGAGGCGAGCCAGTCGGCGCTCGTCAGGGCGCCGTCCGGTACGCTCGCATACACACGGTTCAGGCCCACCGGGCCGCGCAGGGTCGCGTAATCGGCCATCGCATCCGTGCCGCCGGCGGCGGGTAGGCGAAAGCCAAGGTTCAGCAGCCGATACCAGACCGCCGCGGTGGCCTGGTGATCGGAGAAGGCCACGACCTCAAGGTAGTCGACCTTGCCGAGCGCGACGTCCACGGGCAATTCGTCCGCATCGGTATGCCGGGGCCGCGTCAGCGGCTCGGGCGGCTCCTCGAACGGATGCACGTAACCGACCAGCGCACCGTGCGCGTGGGCCAGGTCGGCGACGTCGGCGTTGGTCGGCGCCAGGCTCGCCGCGGCGGTGTTCGGGTAGCCCGCGTAGCCGGGGAGCAGGACCCCCTCCTGCAGACCGAGCAGCCCGAGGTGTCCCCAGTAGCTGGTGTGGAACTCCTGGCCGTGCACGATCAGGTGGGTCGCGGTCGAGCTGGGATCGACACCGACGCCGCTGTAGGCGATGTCGGGAATGCGCTGCTCCTTGTTGACGATCAGGTTGTGCACGATGTCCAGGTCTTCGGCCTCGGCCTGCACGCGCAGATGCGCGGGCGTATTGCGGTAGTGACCGCCGTAGTTCATGTGGACATGCACGTCTGCGCTCGCCCAGTGGCGCTGCAGGCCATCGCGCCACGGCCGCGGCGCAAGCTCGGCCCGCAGCTCGCTGGTCTCACCCGCGCGCACCTGCACCGAGCGCTGCTGCGGGATCCGGGTGAAGCCCTTCATCAGCGTGACCTCGATGCGACCCGCTGGCACCTCGAGCAGCTCGTCGCCTGTGCTGTGGAAATAGCGCGCCTCAAACGGCTCCTCGTTGCGGTCGAACTCTGCGTGGTGCATCCAGGCGCGCGCCGGCGCGTAGGCGCGGCCGCCCGCATCGGCCACGCTGACTCGCGCCGGCGTGGGCGTGCCGCGCCCATCCTCGATGCGCAGATGCAGGCGTCCCATGGGACGCAGGTAATGACGGACTGCCACAGCGAGCACGCGCGGGTGAGCGCCGGGTATCTCCAGGAGCTGCAGCTGAGTATCACCGTCGCGGTTTGAGATGCTCGCGATCCAGCGCCCATCCGGCGACCAGCGCGGGTTCGACTCGTCCCACTCACCGTAGGTCAGGGGGAAGGGCTGCCCGCCGCCGCTCGGCAGCAGCCACAGCTGGCGGGTATTGCGGCCGAGATAGGAGCTGTAGACCAGACGCTGGCCGTCCGGCGCGGCATCGGGGCGCATGGCCCAGTTAGTCTCCTCGTAGTAAAGCTCGCTCGGCGTCGCGCCGGGTTGCGCCGCGGCCCGCCACAACCCGCCGGTGCCGTGGATGCGGCCGCGGTTCGAGACGTACAGGATGGATTCGCCGTCGCGGCTCCAGAGTGGATTGATCTCGTGGTCGAATGCACTGTAGTAGTAGCGCGGCAGCGGGCTGCGCGTCTCGCCCGTCAGCCGCCGCGACTCGCCGAGCCGCCCGTTGCGCAGCTCGGCGACGAACAGGTGCAGGTGACGTTGGTAGGCGCTCGACACGTACAGAATGCGCTGGCCGTCAGGCGAGAAGCGCGGCTCGACGTTGACCGCCCCGCCGTGGGTGAGGGGTGCGGTGCCGCCGCTGGCGAGATCGAGCAGCCACAGCTCATAGCTGTCACCCTGCCCGCGCACGAACACCACCGAGCGACCGTCGGGCGACCAGTCCGGCTGGTAGTCGTAGCCTGCGCCGCCATCGGTAAGCTGCTGCGCACTGTCAGCATCGATGCGCTGGCGCCAGAGGGTGCCGCCCATGGCGTAGACCAGCTCGCTGGAGTCCGGCGACCAGGCGAGGCTGCTCGGGCCGCTCGTCAGCTGCGGCAGATAGAGCTCCCGATAGTAGTAAGGGTGGGGCAGATCGAGCGGCGGCGCGACCGGGGCCGCCCGCGCGGCGGAGGCAGCGCAGATGATCAGCGCTGCGAGACGGGGCAGCACGTACCGGGCCGGCGGGGTGCGAAGCAACAAGGGGGCGACGCTAGATCAGACGGTCGGGCCGGGTCAAGCCGCCTCCGTGGTGCAGCTGCTATGCTGAACGCCCCGCCCTGTGCAGTCCCTCAGCCGTGCGCCTCACCCCGTTTCATGTCGCCGTGCCGGTGCGCGATCTTGCCGAAGCGCGCCACTTCTACGGCGAGATCCTCGGTTGCCCCGAGGGCCGCAGTGCGCCTGACTGGGTCGACTTCGATCTCTATGGTCATCAGTTCGTCTGTCACCTGAACCCCACGCTGCGAGAGGTCCCGCCGGCGCCGCTCCACAGCAACGCCGTGGACGGACACGCGGTGCCGGTGCCGCACTGCGGGGTGGTGCTCGAGCCTCGCGACTGGCAGGCGCTGGCAGCACGCCTGCGACGCTTCACCGTGCGCTGGGTAATCGAGCCGCATACCCGCTTCGCCGGTCAACCCGGCGAGCAGTCCACGCTCTTCATCCTCGATCCCTCGGGCAACGCGCTCGAGTTCAAATCCTTCGCGGACCTGCGCCAGCTGTTCACGCGCTAGGGGTTGCCGCGCCACGCTCCCACGGCGTGATGCAGGTCACGCGCGCGGCGCGGCGTCGCGCGCACTGTGCGCGACGTCGCAGTTCACGGTCCCGCCCTCCGCCCCGCTGCGACCGAAAGCGTGACATAAGTAGCGGAGTGAGCCACACGTGGCTGGCTAACATGGCTCCGTTGAGCCTATCCCGCTCGATACAAAGTTAGGATGCATCCATGGTCATCTCACCCAAGATCGTGCTGGCCGTCGCCGCCGCGCTCGTGCCGCTCGCCGCTTATGCGGAGTCGAACGTGCAGAGCGGCGCCGCCACCGCCGCGCCGGGCGCCACCGCCCACGTCGATTTCCAGATCACGATTCCCAAGATCCTGTACCTGCGCGTAGGAACAGGTTCGTCCTACACCACCGGTGTGCTGAGCTCGGTGGGTACGGTCGACCTGATCCAGTTCGCGCCGACCGCGGCCCAGGTCGGCAACGGCACCGCCGTCGCCGCCACCGCCGGCAGCGGCGACCTCGCCAACGGCGTGGAAACCGCAGCGGTC
>JAFAPI010000255.1 GCA_019247195.1 Gammaproteobacteria bacterium | reverse complement strand
TGCGCCGGCGGCCTCCAGCGCGCGCGACAGCTTGAGCGGGGTCTGGCCGCCGAACTGCACGATGACTCCCTCGGGTTTCTCCTTGTGCAGGATCTCCAGCACGTCCTCGAGCGTCAGCGGCTCGAAGTACAGCCGGTCGGAGGTGTCATAGTCGGTCGAGACCGTCTCGGGATTGCAGTTGACCATGATGGTCTCGAAGCCGTCCTCGCGCAGCTGCAGCGCGGCGTGCACGCAGCAGTAGTCGAACTCGATTCCCTGGCCGATGCGGTTCGGCCCGCCCCCGAGGATCATGATCTTGCGTCGGGTGGTGGGCTGCGCCTCGCACTCCTCCTCGTAGGTCGAGTAGAGATAGGCGGTCGCGCTCGCGAACTCCGCGGCGCACGTATCGACGCGCTTGTAGACCGGTCGCACGTTGAGCTCGTGGCGCTTGTCGCGGATCGCCTTCTCCGGCATGTCGACCAGGTGCGCGAGGCGCGCGTCGGCGAAGCCGTGCCGCTTCAGCACGCGCAGCCGCTCGGCGGTGAGCGCGCCGAGCCCCGCGGCGCGCACCTCGGCCTCGAGGCTCACCAGCTCCTCGATCTCAGCCAGGAACCACGGATCGATGCGGCTCAGCTCGCCGATGCGCTCCAGCGTCCAGCCGGCGCGGAAGGCGTCGGCCACGAAGAGCAGCCGGTTCGCGCCCGGGGCGCGCAGCTCGTGCGCGAGGCGCACCGCGTCCTCCTCGCTAAGCGGCAGGTCGAGCTGCGGGCTGAGACCGTCGAGCCCGGTCTCGAGCCCGCGCAGCGCCTTCTGCAGCGATTCCTGGAAGGTGCGGCCGATCGCCATCACCTCGCCCACCGATTTCATCTGCGTGGTGAGCCGGTCGTTGGCGCTCGGGAACTTCTCGAAGGTGAAGCGCGGCACCTTCACCACCACGTAATCGATGGTCGGCTCGAAGGAGGCGGGGGTCGCCCCACCGGTGATGTCGTTCTTGAGCTCATCGAGGGTGTAGCCGATGGCGAGCTTGGCGGCGATCTTGGCGATCGGGAAGCCGGTCGCCTTGGAGGCGAGCGCGGAGGAGCGCGACACGCGCGGATTCATCTCGATGACCAGCAAGCGCCCGTCGCGCGGGTTGACCGCGAACTGCACGTTCGAGCCGCCGGTCTCGACGCCGATCTTGCGCAGCACGGCGATCGAGGCGTCGCGCATGCGCTGGTATTCCTTGTCGGTCAGGGTCAGGGCCGGCGCGATCGTGATCGAGTCGCCGGTGTGCACCCCCATCGGGTCGAGGTTCTCGATCGAGCAGACGATGATGCAGTTGTCCTTGTGGTCACGCACCACCTCCATCTCGAACTCTTTCCAGCCGATCACCGACTCCTCGAGCAGCACCTCGCCGGTCGGGGAGGCATCGAGGCCGCGCGCCACGATGGTCTCGAGCTCCTCGCGGTTATAGGCGATGCCCCCGCCGCTGCCGCCGAGGGTGAAGGAGGGACGGATCACCACCGGGTAGCCGATCTCCCCGGCGATGGCGAGCGCTTCATCGAGGCTGCGCGCGATCTGCGACTGCGGGGTCTCCAGGCCGATCTCGCGCATGGCATTGCGGAACAGCTCGCGGTCCTCGGCCATGTCGATCGCGGCGCGCGAGGCGGCGATGAGCTCCACGCCGTATTGCTCCAGCACCCCCTCGCGCACCAGATCGAGCGCCGTGTTAAGGCCGGTCTGCCCGCCCATGGTGGGCAGCAGCGCATCGGGGCGCTCGCGCTCGATGATGCGCGCCACGGTGCGCGAGTTGACCGGCTCGATGTAGATGGCGTCGGCCATCTCCGGGTCGGTCATGATGGTGGCGGGATTGGAGTTCACCAGGATGACCCGGTATCCCTCCTCGCGCAGCGCCTTGCAGGCCTGCGCGCCGGAGTAGTCGAACTCGCAGGCCTGACCGATGACGATCGGACCGGCGCCGATGATCAGGATGCTGTGGATGTCGGTGCGCTTGCCCACGCCCTCAGCGCCCGCCCGCCCGCTGGCGCTGTCCCGCCTCGGCGAGTTTCAGCTGCGCCTGCAGGCGGCGCAGCATCAGGTGGTTGAAGCGCTCGAAGAGCGGTCGCAGGTCGTGAGGTCCCGGGCTGGCCTCCGGGTGGCCCTGAAAGCTGAAGGCCGGATGGTCGGTGAAGGCGAGTCCCTGCAGGGTGCCATCGAACAGCGAGCGGTGCGTGGGCTTCACGTGCGCCGGCAGCGTCGCCTCGTCGACCGCGAAGCCGTGGTTCTGACTGGTGATGAACACGCGACCGCTGTCCAGGTCCTGCACCGGGTGGTTGGCCCCGTGGTGGCCGAACTTCATCTTGAGGGTCTTCGCACCGGCGGCGAGTGCGAGCAGCTGGTGGCCGAGGCAGATGCCGAACACCGGCAGCTCGGCGCCGAGGAAGCGTTGGCTCGCCGCGATGGCGTAGTCGCACGGCTCCGGATCGCCCGGGCCATTGGAGAGGAAGACCCCGTCCGGCTCGAGCGCCAGGACGTCCTCGGCGGGGGTCTGCGCGGGCACTACCGTCACCCGACACCCGCCGTCGGCGAGCAAGCGCAGGATGTTGCGCTTGATGCCGAAGTCGTAGGCGATGACGTGCAGGCGCTGCTGCGCGCGGATGGGCGGTCGCGTCCCCTCGGGCCACACGCTGCCCTCATTCCACTGGTAGCTGCGCTTGGTGCTCACGACCTTGGCGAGGTCCATGCCCTTGAGGCCGGGGAACTTGCGTGCGGCCTTCACCGCCGCCGCCTCCTCGGCCTGCTCGCCGGTCATGATGCAGCCTGCCTGCGCGCCCTTCTCGCGCAGCAGGCGGGTCAGCCTGCGCGTGTCGATCCCCGCGATCGCCACCACGCGGCCGCGCTCGAGGAACTCGGTGAGACTTTCGTTGGCACGCCAGCTGGAGGCGACGCGCGGCAGATCGCGAATGATGAGACCGGCGCAGTAGATCTGTTGCGCCTCGAGGTCCTCCGGCGTGGCGCCGGTATTGCCGACGTGAGGGACGGTGAGGGTGACGAGCTGCCGCGCGTAGGAGGGATCGGTGAGAATTTCCTGGTAGCCAGTGAGCGCGGTATTGAAAACGACTTCGCCTGTGGTGTTGCCCCTCGCTCCTATCGACTGACCGCGGAAGATGGACCCGTCGGCCAGCGCGAGCACCGCAGGTACGCTCACGTGATGATTTCTCCCCACCCAGATACACAAAGCGGGAGGAGTTCTTGACGAACATCCTCCCGCCTTGCATGGACTAACCCGTACACGGATTAGGCGGAAAGTTTACGGGTTCAGCGGCTTTTGTGTCCATGGAAAAATCCCGCCGACGGGCCCGGCCCAGAGCTCAGCAACCCCGGTTGAATATCAGCTAAGTCTTTGTTTTTCCAAAGAGCATATCGCGCATGGCGTAGCGGCCCGGGGGCCGGGACGCCAGCCAGAGCGCAGCCGCTAGCGCGCCGCGCGCGAAGAGCCCCCGATCCAGCGCGCGGTGCGTGAAAGCCAGGATCTCCCCCTCTCCCTCGAGGCTGAGGCGATGCTCGCCGATGACCTCGCCCTCGCGCTCGGACTGGATGGGAATGGAAGCCGCGGGATGTCCCTGCCGCACCGCAGCCGCGAGCGCCAGCGCAGTGCCCGAGGGGGCATCGCGCTTGCCGCGGTGGTGCACCTCGCGGATCGCGGCGTGGTGCGCCGGCAGCGCGCCGGCGGCGAGGGCGGCGAGCTCGAGCAACACCGTCACACCGAGGCTGGTGTTGGGCGCGATGAGGAGCGGGATCTCGCGCGCGGCCGCGGCAAAGTCCGCCTCGAGCGAGGCGCCCTGACCGGTCGTCCCGAGCAGGAGCGGCGAGCGCGCGGCGCGGCAGTCCCGTAGCGTGGTGCGGGTCGCCGACGGATGGCTGAAATCGATGACGACCTGGGCGGGCAGTACCGCCGCGAGGTCGGCGCTGATGCGCAGTCCCGGCGCGACCTCACTACCGAGCGCGCCACTGGTCGGCGAGGCGATCGCCCCGACCCAGCGCACCTCAGGCCGTGCCGCCCCGGCGGCCAACAGGGCGCGGCCCATGCGACCGCTGGCCCCAACCAGCACCGCCGTCACGGGGCGCGCCGGGGCGCTCATCGGGAATGTTTCGGCTGTTCCTCGCCGCCGGAGAAGAAGCGGCGCACGCCCTCGAGGAATCCTTTCTCCCGCGGCGCATGCCGCGCGGGCTGGGTGCGCAGTGAGTCCTCGAGGCGGCGGATGAGTTCGCGCTGCTCAGCAGACAGGTGCACCGGCGTCTCGACGACCACGCGACAGAACAGGTCTCCGCGTGCCCCGCCGCGCACGGGTTTGACACCCTTGTCCCGCAGCCGGAAAACCCGACCCGACTGGGTCTCGGCGGGGATCTTGAGGGTGACGTCGCCCTCGAGCGTCGGCACCGCAACCGTGCCACCGAGCGCGGCCGTGGCAAAGCTCACCGGTACCTCGCAGCTGAGGTGCTCGCCGTCGCGCTCGAAGATCGGGTGTTCCCGCACGTGGACCTCCACGTACAGATCGCCCGGCGGTCCGCCGTTGCGGCCGGCTTCGCCCTCCCCGCTCAGGCGTACCCGATCCCCCGAGTCCACCCCGGGCGGCACCTTCACGGACAACTTGCGGGTGCGGCGCACGCGCCCCTGGCCGAGACACGTGTCGCAGGGGTTGCGCACCACGGTACCCGCGCCACGGCAGCGGGGACAGGTCTGCTGCAGCTGGAAAAAACCCTGGCTCACCCGCACCTGGCCGGCGCCGCCACAGGTGTCGCAGGTCACCGGGCTCGAGCCCTTGGCCGCGCCAGTGCCATGACAGCTCTCGCACTCGATGAGTCGCGGGACCTCGATCTCGACCTGCTGGCCGAAGACCGCCTGCGGGAGTTCGAGTTCGAGCTCGTAGCGCAGGTCGGCGCCGCGGAACACCTGGGCACGGCCGCCCCGCCGTCCGCCGAAGATATCCCCGAACACCTCGCCGAAGATATCGCTGAAGGAATCGCCACTGAAGCCGGCGCGGCCGCGCGCGGCCTCGAGCCCCGCGTGGCCGTACTGATCGTACGCGGCGCGCTTCTGCGGGTCGGTCAGGACCTCGCACGCCTCCTTCGCTTCCTTGAAGGACTCCTCCGCCTCCCGGTCGTCCGGGTTGCGGTCGGGGTGGTATTTCATCGCCAGCCGGCGGTAGGCCTTCTTGATCTCCGCCTCGGTGGCCGTCCGCGGTACGTCGAGGACCTTGTAGTAGTCGCGCTTCGCCATCGCCGAAGCTTACGACGCCTTGCGGCCCTGGTCCTTCACCTCTTCGAACTCGGCGTCCACCACGTCCTCGCGGCCACCCGCGCCGGCGCCGGGCTGCCCCCCGCCACCGCCCTCGCCCGCCCCCGTCCCCGGGGTCGGACCGCCGCCCGAGCCCCCGGGGCCGGCCTGCTGGGCGCGCTGGGCGAGGCTTGCGGAGGCCTGTGCGAGAGCCTCGCTCTTCTTCTCGATCACGTTGCGGTCCTCGCCCTTCAGGGCGGTGCGCAGGTCCGAGATCGCGCTTTCGACCTTGCCTCGCTCGGCGGCGTCCACCTGCTCGCCGAGGGACTGGAGCGACTTCTCGACCGCGTGGATGAGCCCGTCGGCCTTGTTGCGCGTCTCGACGAGCTCGCGGAAGCGCTTGTCCTCCTCGGCGTGCGCCTCGGCGTCGCGCACCATGCGCTTGATCTCATCCTCGTTCAGGCCGCTCGAGGCCTTGATGACGATCTTCTGCTCCTTGCCCGTGGCCTTGTCCTTGGCGGACACATTCAGGATGCCGTTCGCGTCGATGTCGAAGGACACTTCGATCTGTGGCATGCCGCGCGGCGCGGGCGGGATGTCCGACAGGTCGAACTTGCCCAGGGACTTGTTGTCCGCGGCCCGGTCCCGCTCGCCCTGCAGCACGTGGATGGTGACCGCCGTCTGGTTGTCGTCGGCGGTCGAGAAGGTGTTGGAGGCCTTGGTGGGAATGGTCGTGTTCTTCTCGATGAGCTTGGTCATCACCCCGCCGAGCGTCTCGATGCCGAGCGACAGCGGCGTGACATCGAGCAGCAGCACGTCCTTGACCTCACCGGCCAGGACGCCGGCCTGGATCGCCGCGCCGACGGCGACCGCCTCGTCCGGGTTCACGTCCTTGCGCGGCTCCTTGCCGAAGAAGTCCTTGACGTACTTCTGCACCAGCGGCATGCGGGTCTGACCCCCGACGAGGATCACCTCCGCGACGTCCGCGCCCGACACGCCCGCATCCTTCAGGGCGGTGCGGCACGGTCCGATGGTCTTCTGCACCAGGTCCTCCACCAGCGACTCGAGCTTGGCGCGGGTCAGCTTGATGTTGAGGTGCTTCGGCCCGGCCGCGTCCGCGGTGATATAGGGCAGATTGATGTCGGTCTGCTGGGTCGAGGACAGTTCGATCTTGGCTTTCTCCGCGGCCTCCTTGAGGCGCTGCATGGCGAGGGGGTCCTTGCGCACGTCGACCCCGGACTCCTTCTCGAACTGCTCGGCGAGGAAGTTGATGATGCGCAGGTCGAAATCCTCGCCGCCGAGGAAGGTATCGCCGTTGGTGGAGAGCACCTCGAACTGGCGCTCGCCGTCCACCTCGGCGATCTCGATGATCGAGATGTCGAAGGTGCCGCCGCCGAGGTCGTAGACGGCGATCTTGCGATCGCCCCCCTGCTTGTCGAGGCCGTAGGCGAGTGCCGCCGCGGTCGGTTCATTGATGATGCGCTTGACGGACAGGCCGGCGATGCGCCCGGCATCCTTGGTCGCCTGGCGCTGCGAGTCATTGAAATAGGCGGGCACGGTGATCACCGCCTCGGTGACGGTCTCGCCGAGGTAGTCCTCGGCCGTCTTCTTCATCTTCATCAGCACGCGCGCCGAGATCTCCGGCGGGGCCATCTTCTTGCCCTGCACCTCGACCCAGGCGTCGCCGTTGTCGGCCTTGGCGATCCGGTAGGGCACCATCTTGATGTCGCGCTGCACCACCTCGTCCTCGAACTTACGGCCGATGAGGCGCTTGATGGCAAAGAGCGTGTTCTGGGGGTTGGTGACCGCCTGGCGCTTGGCCGGCTGGCCGACCAGCACCTCGGAGTCCTTGGTGAAGGCGACGATCGAAGGGGTGGTCCGGTCGCCCTCGCTGTTCTCGATGACCCGGGGCTTGCCGCCCTCCATGATCGCGACGCACGAATTGGTCGTGCCGAGGTCGATGCCGATTACCTTTGCCATGGGTGCACTCCGCGCAAAAACTCGTTCAAAAGAGGGGTTCTAGGGCCACTTCTTAGGGGTAGGCCCGAGGCCTTTCAAGCCCGGGCGGGCTCCCGGGAGACGATCACCCGCGCCGGCCGCAGCAGCCGCCCGTTGAGCTCGTAGCCGGGCTGCACGACCTTCAGCACCGAGTTCGGCTCGGCGGTCGCGGAGTCCTGGGCGAGCATGGCCTCGTGGCGCTCCGGGTCGAAGGGCTCCCCGAGCGGATCGATGCGGCGCACGCCGAGCTTCTCCAAGGCTTTCGACAGCAGCTGTAGGGTGGCCTGCTGGCCGGCGGCGAGGGACTCGGCATCGGCCTGTGGGGCGCTCTGCACGGCCAGTTCGAGGCTGTCCTGCACCGGCAGCAGCTCGGCGGCGAACTTCTCCAGGCCGTAGCGGTTGGCGGACTCGATGTCGCGCGCCGCGCGCTTGCGCACGTTGTCCAGGTCGGCTACCGCGCGCAGGTACAGCTCCCAGTGGTTTTTGGCACGCTCCTCGGACTCCGCCAGCGCGCGCTGCAGTCGCTCCAGCTGCACCAGTTCGGCGGCCGTCTCCGGCAGCACCGCCGTGGGCTCTGCGGCCGGATCGCGCCGGTCGGGCTCGTTCGCACTCATCTGAAGCAGGCCTCCCGCTTTTGTTACCGCCGCGCTCCGGGCTGCGCCAGCGGGTTCGATCCGGGTGGCAGTGGGGCTCAGCGGCGTGAATTCAAGGTCGCACCGAGCAGTTTAGCCGTCATATCGACGATCGGTATGACCCGCTCGTAGGCCATGCGCGTCGGGCCGATCACCCCCAGCACCCCGACGACGCCCTCGCCATCCCCGTACGGCGCGGTGATGACGCTGCAGTCATCGAGGATCTGATAGCCAGACTCGTGGCCGATGAAGATCTGCACCCGCTCGGCCTTGAGCGAGTGATCGAGCAGGTGCAGGAAGTCGCGCTTCTCGTTGAAGGCCTCGAACAGGCGGCGCAGCTTGTCGACGCTCGTGAGCTCGGCGACCCCCATGAGATTGGTC
>JAFAPI010000129.1 GCA_019247195.1 Gammaproteobacteria bacterium | reverse complement strand
CAGCCGCGCCAGGGCCGGACGCGCGCGCGTCTCGAGCGCCGCCAGCGCGCGCCGCTCGGCGGCGGCGCGGGCCGCGGCCGGCAGCTGCTGGGTGCGCTCGCGCAAGGTGACGAGGAGGGGCTGCGCGGCGGCCGCGCCGCTGAGCAGCGCGTCGAGCTCGGGGAGGGACTTGGTGAGCAGGATCTGCGGGGGGCGACAGCCGGCGGCCTCGTCCGCGGCGAGCTTCTCGGTCACCGCATCGAAGCCGCGCCCGAACCCCTCGAGCTTCTCCAGCCAGGCATCGAGCGCCGCCCCGTCCGCGAGCGACTGCCGCTCGAGCATCGTGTTGACCGTGTCGATGTGCGGTCCGGCCACCGGTGCGATCACGTAGGGCACGTGGCCCGAGAACCAGAAGGGGTTGTTGCGCCCGTAGGGAATGTCCGCGGTGCGCGCGCCGGCCTCGAGGAGAGCGGCTGCGGCGGCGCGCTGCAGCTGTGCCGCGGCGGGGAGCGGACAGTCGAGACCCGCGAGCCGGCGCTGCGCCCGCTGCAAGGCGCCGCGGTAGCGCTCGAGCGTCGCCGGCGACCAGTCGTCCATGCGCCGCGCCAGCGGCCCGCCGCGCAGCGCCGCGGGCACGCCGTTGTAGACGCCGATCTCGGGCAGGTACGCCAGGAGCTCAGTGCAGATCTCCTCCAGCACCGCGTCGAACCCGCAGGCCTGCCCCCACGCCGGGGAGACGAGGGTGGCCGCGGCGGCGCCGGCGGATTTAAGGAGTGCGCGACGGGTCAGCATCGGGATCTTTCGCGGTCAGGCGCGCGAGGCAGCCATCTTACGGGTCCGACCACCCGCGCGCGCCAGGCGCCGGCCGGCGGCCGCTCGGGGGTACAGGTCGATCTGTTAGGCTGCGCATCCCCTAGCCAGTGCGCCCGCCGTGGCCTCGACACCGCAACACGCCGCCGTGCCCGCCGCGGGCGCGTGGCGCCGCTACCTTGAGCTGACCAAGCCCAAGGTCGTCGCGCTGATCACCTTTACTTCGCTGGTGGGGACGCTGCTCGCCAGCCCGGGGCTGCCCCCCGTTGCCGCGCTGGTGTGGGGCAACCTCGGCATCGCCCTCGCCGCGGCCTGCGCCGCCACGCTCAACCACGTGCTCGACCGGCGCATCGACGCGCAGATGACGCGCACGCGCGGCCGGCCGCTGCCGGCCGGAACCCTGACCGAGACCCGCGCGCTGGTGTTCGCCGCGCTCTTGGGCACGAGCGCGATGGCGCTGCTCGCCTTCCGCGTCAACCTGCTCACCGCGCTCCTCACTTTCGCCTCGCTCATCGGCTACGCGGTCATCTACACGCTGTGGCTCAAGCGCGCGACCTCCCAGAACATCGTGATCGGCGGCGCGGCGGGGGCGGCGCCGCCGGTGCTGGGCTGGACCGCGGTGACCGGTCAGGTGGATGCGAACGCGCTGCTGCTGTTTCTCATCATCTTCGTCTGGACCCCGCCCCACTTCTGGGCGCTGGCGATCGCGCGGCGCGAGGACTACGCCCGCGCCGGCATCCCGATGCTGCCCGTGACCCACGGCGTGGCCTACACGCGCCAGCAGGTGCTGCTCTACACCCTGCTGCTGTTCGTGGTGACGCTCCTGCCGTACCTGACGCGGCTCAGCGGGCCGCTCTACCTGCTCGCGGCGCTGGGGCTGAACAGCGTGTTCGTGTGGTACGCGCTGGTGTTGCGCGTCACGGCGCGCGCCGAGCTGCCGATGCGGGTGTTCCGCTTCTCGGTCACCTATCTCATGTGGCTGTTCGCCGCGCTCCTCGTCGATCACTACCTGCCGGCGCTGCGCGGCTGAGCGCACAACTCTGTTGCGCCGCGGGCGCCTCATTGTCGCGCCGGCCGCGCACGCAAGCTGGGACCCTTGTCCCGCCGAGGCCGCCTCGGTCCATTGGGGGCAGGGGCGCCCGTCCGCGCAGCGAAGCGGATCGAGGCGGGCTGCCCTCAGGCACGCGTCAGGCGCAGCTCCCAGGAGTACATCAGCTTGTCCTTGAGCAGCAGCATGCCCGAGGAGCGGTAGGTGCGGGCGTTGATCTGTCCGAGGTGATCGGCGCCGTAGTAGCCGGACTGCTCGCAGCCATAGACCGAGAGCAGGGCCGAGCCAATCACCGCGTAGCGGCCGGCGAGCTTGCCGAAGGTGGCGCTCTCGAAGGTCCAGCGCAGGCTCTCGCCCGGGGAGCGCGGCGGCTCGATGAGGTAGGCGTGCACGAACTCGGTCGGCGGTGAGCCGAGGATCTTCAGGGTTCCCGACAGCACCCAGCAATCGGGCTTGTGCACGATCTCGGTGCGGCCCTGCGCCTTGAGCGGCTCGCCGTCGGCGCGCCACAACGTGCCGCTGCCGTTCCAGACGCCCGGCTCGAACAAGAACGTGTGCGCCATGGGGCCATTATGGCGCGCGGCCGCGCCTTTGGGGTACGGTGCCGCCAGGCAACATAAGGCGCGCGCCATGCTGGTCGAACGGATCTGGTCCGGTAACTCCCTGCGCAATTTCCATTATCTGATCGCCTGCGCCGAGACCGGCGAGGCCCTGGCGGTCGACCCGCTCGAGTGGCAGATGTGTCTGGACGCCGCGCGGCGGCGCGGCTGGCACATCACGCAGATCCTCAATACCCACGAGCACGAGGACCACACCGGCGGCAACGCCGGACTCAAGGCCGCGACCGGCGCGCGGGTGCTGGCACACGCGGGCGCCGCCGGGCGCATCGGTGGGGTGGACCGCGGCCTCGGCCGGGGCGATGTCATCAAGGTGGGACGCACGGTGGAGCTGGAGAGCCTGGACACGCCCGGTCACACCCTGACGCACGTGTGCCTGCTGTCGCACACCGAGACGCCCGCGCTGTTCTGCGGCGACACGCTCTTCAATGCCGGCGCCGGCAACTGCCACAACGGCGGGGATCCGCTGCGGCTGTACGAGACCTTCGCCACCCAGCTGGCGCAGCTGCCCGATACCACGCGCGTCTACCCCGGACACGAGTATCTGGCGCGCAACCTCGAGTTCACCCTCGACCGCGAGCCCGGCAACGGCGACGCGGGCCCGTTCCTCGAGCGGGCGCGCCAGCACGACCCCGCGGCGGCGCCGGTGACCACGCTCGCCGAGGAGAAGCGCATCAACACTTTCCTGCGCCTGCAGAATCGGGAGGTGATCGCCCGGCTGCGCGAGAAATTCCCCGAGCTGCCGGCCAGCCCCGACGCGCGCACGGTATTCGTCAGGCTGCGCGAGCTGCGCAACCGCTGGTGAGGGGCGGGGCTACTTGAGGTAGCGGTCCATCCAGGCGAGCAGGCGCCGCCAGCGATCGACCAGATAGCTCGGCCGCGTGAAGACGTGCCCCTCGTTCGGATAGACCACGAGCTCGCTCGGCACGCCGAGCACCCGCAGCGCCTGATACATCTGCTCGCCCCCGGCGACCGGCACGTCGAAATCGTCATCCCCGCCCAGGAACAGGGTCGGGGTGTGGATGCGGTCGGCGTGGAAGAAGGGGTACGACAGTCGCAGCCAGCGCTCGGGGTCGCGCCACGGCAGCCCCACCTCGGCCGTGTAGGCGACGATGTACTCGTCGGCGCCGAACATCGCCGTCTGGTTTGCGCTGCCCGCCCCGCTGATGGCCGCCTTGAAGCGCGTGTCGCTCGCGATGGTGTAGTCGGTAAGGATTCCGCCGTAGCTCCAGCCGCCGATGCCCAGCCGCTGCGGATCGGCGAGCCCGCGCTCGACCAGGAAGTCGGCGCCGGCGAGCAGGTCCTCCACTTCCAGGTGGCCCCAGTCGCCGGCGATGGCGCGCGCCCAGGCCCGCCCGCGCCCGGTGCTGCCGCGGTAGTTCACAGCCAGCACCACGTAGCCGTGGCCGGCGAAGAACTGCCGCTCGAGCGGCGGGCCGTAGCCGGCGAGCTCGAGCGAGTGATCGTCCTGGCCCTCCGGCCCGCCGTGGATCCATACCAGCGCGGGATAGCGCTCCCCGTCGCGGTAGCCGGCCGGCTTGAGCAGCTGGCCGTGCACCTCGGTGCCGTCGCGGCTCCTGAAGGCCACGTCCTCGAGAGTCGCGAGGTCGAGCTGGCCGAAGAGCGCGGCGTTGTGCGCGCTCAGCGCCCGCAGCTGGCCGGCCTCGAGCGCAAAGACCTCCGGCGGTGAGCGGTCCGAGGTGCTCAGCACCGCGGTGTGGCCCGCAGCGCTCACCAGCTCGTCCACCACCATCGCTCCGCCCAGCCGCTCGAGCGCCCCGCCGGCCAGGGGCACGCGCGCGGGATACTGATAGCCGTCGTCCTCCACCGCCAGGATGAGCGCCGCGCCATCGTCGCTGAACACCGGCGAGTAGACCTGCCGGTCGAGCTCGTGGGTCAGGGGGCGCAGCGCGCCGCTCGCGAGGTCGAGCACCGCCGCCTCATCGTTGATGTAGCTGTTGTAGCGCGGCTCATCGCCGGTGAGGAGCGCGAGCGAGCGCCCGTCGGGGGCGAAACGCAGCCGCTGGCGATTGGGACTGCTCACCTGCGTCAGCCGTCGCGGCTCGGCGCCGGGCCGAGACTCGAGCAGGTAGAGAGTGTCCCGGGCCTGCAGCGCCCCCTCATCGAAGCTGCGCTGAACGTAGGCGACCCAGCGGCCGTCGGGGCTCACGGCCGGCCGTACCTGCTCCTGGCTGGGGTCGGCATGGAGGGACGAGAGCTGGCCGCTGCGCACGTCGAGCCGGTAGAGATGGCGGCGCGCCGCGGCATCGATGTAGCCGCGCCGCTCGACTTTGAAGTACATCCCGTCGATGACGTGCGGGGTGTTGGGCGGCGGATCCTCGTGCATCACCAGCACCACGTGCCGGTTGTCCGCAGACCAGGCGTAATCGTCGATGACGCCCGTGACCTGGCTCACCCGGCGTGGCGCGCCACCGTGGCGCGGCACGAGCCAGAGCTGTACGCGCGTGGACTTCGGCGGCGCGGCGAGGAAGCTAATGAAGTGGCCGTCGGGGCTGTAGCCCGGATGGCTGACGTCGAGGCCGTGCGTCAGCTGACGCGGCGCTCCGCCACGCCACGGAACGCGCCAGAGCGCGGCGCGGCTCTGATCCGTGGCGCGCTCGTAGCGGCTCACCAGGTAGGCCACCTCGGCACCGTCCGGGGCGATGGCGAGGTCCGACACCTCGCGGAAGGCGTACCAGTCCTCCGGTGCGAGCGGCCGGGCGGAAGCGGCGAGCGGCAGGAGCAGCGCGAGGAGTGCGAGGGCAGTGGGTCGGGCGGGCACGGTGGGGTCTTCCTCGTGGACGGTGCGCGCGGCGGCGGCGGGGCGGAAGCGGCGAGCGGCAGTCTACCGCAGGCTGAGGCGCGCGCGGCGGAACGCGTGTTAGTCTCGTGCGGCACGCGGCGCCCGCCGCGGCGCCGCGCCGCATGAACTCACCCCCCGCACCGACGAGCTTCGAGGAACGGCGCGCCACCGCGCACGGCGCGCTGCGCGCCGGCAGCGCCGTGGTCGCGGAACGCTGGCTGCGCCAGCTGCTCGCCGAGCGCGACGACGTCAACTGCGCCTGGCTGCTGGCGGTGGCGCTGCTCGAGCAGGAACGGACGGCCGAGAGTGTGGCGCTGCTCGAGCGCATCCTCGCCCGCTACGCGGATTTCGCGGAGGCGCGCATCGATCTGGCGCGCGCGCACCGCAAGGCCGGCCAGCTCGAGGCGGCGCGCGCCGCCCTGCGGCAGGTGCTCGAGCGCACTCCGCATCATCATCGCGCCTGGCTCGCCTACGGGGACGTGCTGGTCGAGCTGAACCAGGACGCCGATGCGCGCATCGCCTACGAGCGTGCCCGGCTCACCGACCTGCAGCGGCCCTTGATCGAGCGCGCGACCGCGGCGCTGCAGGCCGACGAGCGGCAGCGGGCAGAACAGATCTTCCGCACCATCCTGCAGCAGGACCCGAGCCACGTCGCCGCCCTGTGCGGCCTCGCCGCCCTGTCACTCGCGGTGGACCGCGCGGCCGACGCGGAGCGGCTGCTGCGGCACGCGCTGCGTCAGTCGCCGCACCTGCCGCTCGCCTACCGCGGCCTCGCCCCCGCCCTGCTGGCACTCGGGCGCCTCGAGGAAGCCGAGGCGGCCGCCGCCTACCTCACGCGCATCGAGCCGGGGAGTCTGCAGTCCTGGATCTGCAAGGCCTCGGTGGCGATGCGCATGATGCGTCAGGAGGAGGCGCTGGCCGCCTACCGCCACGCCGCGCAGCTCAAACCGGAGGAAGCCGGCCTGTGGATGTCGATGGGCCACCTGCAGAAGAGCCTGGGCCAGCGCGCCGCGTGCGAGGCGTCCTACCGTGCCGCCCTGGAGCGCGAGCCCGCCCGCGGAGAGGCGTACTGGAGCCTCGCTGACCTCAAGAACTACCGCTTCAGCGAGGCGGAGATCGAGGCCATGCAGCGCGTGCTGCGCGAGAGCCCGGGCACGCGCGCCAACGCCGCCCAGCTGCACTTCGCCCTCGGCCGTGCCTTCGAGCAGCGTGCCGCCTATGCGGACGCCTTCCGTTACTACACCGCGGGCAACGCGCTGCGCCGCGAGGATGCGCCCTTCGACATCGAAGCCTTCGAGCAGCGCGCGCGACGCATCCGCGCCTTCTTCGACGCCGAGCGGCTCGCGCCGCGGCCCGGGCGCGGTGCGCGCGATCCGGCGCCCATCTTCATCGTCGGCCTGCCGCGCTCCGGCTCCACGCTCATCGAGCAGATCCTCGCCAGTCACTCGCAGGTCGAGGGAACGATGGAGCTGGTCAACATCCTCAACATCGTCGGCGAGTTCGACGACCTCGCTCCCGGGCGCGACGGCTACCCCGAGACCTTGGCCGC
>JAFAPI010000080.1 GCA_019247195.1 Gammaproteobacteria bacterium | reverse complement strand
GGCTGCCAGAAGGTACCGTTGGCGTCTACCAGCGTTCCGGGCCAGGTGCCCGGATTGTTCGTGTTGGTCACGCCCCGCGCGGCGTCGTAGCCCGGCGCGGAAAATGCGCGCTGCGGCGCCTGCAGTTCGTTTTGGCGGTGATAGCTGCCGGTCACCATGAGGTTATAGCCATCATTCGCCAGGTCGCCGTGGCCGAAGATCAGTTCCAGCTGGCCCGAGGTACCACCACCTGAATGCTGCGGTCGGTCGTAATTAGCCTGGAACTCAAGGCCCTGGAAATTCCGTCTGGTCTTGAAGTTGATCACGCCCGCGATCGCATCAGAGCCGTACAGCGCCGAAGCGCCTTCCCGCAGCACTTCGACGTTGTCGATCGCCGAGAAGGGAATACCGCCCAAGTCGACCGCGTTGCCGCTGAAGGCGTTGGGGGCCAGCCGTTGGCCATCGAGCAGCACCAGGGTGCGGCCGTTGCCCAGACCGCGCAGGTTGGCGTAGGTACCGCCGCCGCTGAACGTGCCTATCGCTGAGGCAATGTTGATCGACGGAGTGTTGGAGGTCAGCGTGTTCATCGCCTGCTCCACACTCGTGATGCCCTGCGCCTTGAGGGAGTCCGCCTTGAGCACCGTGACCGCTTCCGCCGTTTCGGCGTTCGGTCTCGCGATCATGGTGCCCGTGACCACGACTTCCTGCAGCACGGGTTGGACGGTGGCAGCGGCAGTGTTTTCCTGCGCGCTCACTCCGTGGCTGATGGGTATCAGCCCCGCTGTGGCAGCCATTACCCACAGGTTCAGGGGCGCGGCCTTACTGGATCGGATCATGAACTTCCTTCCTCTGAGTGTTGCAGCCGGGCCGTTACGGCTCTCTGAGAGCTGAGGCACCGACTGTTGCAAGCTGCGATTGTTGGTCGGGCGTTTATTCAACTGGATGAACAACCCCGGATCGGAGGGGACCCCTCCGGCCGACCGGTAAAAGCGTCTTCCGAAAACATTGGGGCGGGATTAAAGCACGGGACTCTTTTGTTGCCAACCCGCCGCAGAGGCTGCTCAGAGGCGCCTCTGCCCCGCTAAAGGCCGCGAAAGGGGCCGTTCCCGATATGTTGCGTCACTGCAACGCCAGCTGAGGTCTGTCGGTTTTCTCGCGGAAGACGGCTCCCCCGACGGCCAGGGGGTGGGCGATGACAGGACCGGGGATGCGACGCGTGCCGCCGATTTCCCCGGCCGATGCTCGACCGGCACAGGGGCCGGCGAACACCCGGCGATGCGCATCACCTAGAGTGAGGCGCGGCGCCCGCGCTCGCGCAGGTGCGCGCCGAAATCGGCCTGGCTGAGCGAATTGAGCACTCGATCCTTGGGCACCAGCCCCTTGCGCGCCATCAGCACGCCCCATTTCATATTGTCGATCTCCTCGGTGGAGTGCGCATCGGGGTTGATGCTGAGCAGACATCCCAGCTCGACGGCTCGCTCGCACCAGCGCCAGTCCAGATCCAACCGCCAGGGGTTTGCATTGATCTCCACGGCTACGCCGTGGGCAGCGCAGGCGGCAAGAACAGCCTCCATATCGAGCTCGTATCCGGCTCGTCTCAGCAGCAGCCGCCCGGTGAGGTGGCCGAGGATTGTCGTGTGCGGATTGGCGATGGCTTTGAGAATGCGCTGCGTCTGCTCCTGGCGGTTCATTCGAAAGCGGCTGTGCACACTGGCGATAATCAGATCGAACGTGCGCAGCACGCCGTCGGGGTAGTCGAGGGAGCCGTCCGGCAGAATGTCGGACTCGATACCTTTGAAGACGTGAAAGTGTGGGTCGCCGCGCTGATTTACTTGCTCGATCTCGCGGTGCTGGGCGAGCACCTCCTCCACGGTTAGCCCACCGGCATAGTGGGCCGTTTGGGAATGATCCGTCAGGCCCAGATACGTATAGCCGCGCGCACGCGCCGCGGCCACCATGTCCTCGAGAGTGTCCGCACCGTCCGACCGGACCGTGTGCGCGTGCAGCACCCCGTGAATGTCCTGCTGCCCCACCAAGGTCGGGAGTCCATTGGCGAGTGCGCGAGCCACCTCGCCTCCTCCCTCGCGCAGTTCCGGGGTGATAAACGGCAGATCGAGCGCGGCGTAGATTCCTTCCTCAGTGTCAGCCGCAATCACGTGACTGCCGTTGCAGAGTCCGGCTGCATCGAGCGTCCAGCGCCTTTTTGCAGCCTCAGCGCGCAGCGCCCCGACGTGCGCATCGGATCCGGTCGCGAGCAACAGCGTGACCCCGTACAGGTCCTTGCTGGTCACGTGCACGGTGAATTCGTCCCCGGTCGTAATGGTTCGAGGCGCGCCCTGATGGTGCGGGTCTACCACCACCACGGAGAGCGCTCCGATCAGCTCGCAACCGCGACGGAGCTGACCCGCGATAGTGACCGTCGTCCATTCGGGGTGGGAGCGCAGCAGTCCCTCGCAGGCCTCTGCCATGGCGAGGGTGGCGCGGTGCAAATGCCGGCCACCACTCGTACGTGCGAGCTCGAGACCCTGCAGTACTTTCGCCTGGAAGGACGGCCCCCACCCCTTAAGCGAGGCGAGCCGGCCGCTGCGAGCAGCTTCTTCGAGTTCCTCCAGCGAGCTTATGCCGAGTGCCTCATGCAACTTGCGCACGCGATCGGGCCGCAGCCCCGGTACCCGCAGCATCTCCAGCACGCCGGCCGGGAAATCCTTGCGCAGCGCATCCAGGCCGCCGTACTGGCCGGTACGGTGCAGCTGCGTGATGACCGACGCTATGGCCTCGCCGATGCCGGCGATCTCCTGCAGGCGCTCTTCCGCGACCAATTGCTCGATCGGTACGGTCGTGAGTACCAGGTTCTCAGCGGCGCGCCGATAAGCGCGAGCGCGGAACGGGCCGCCGCCCTGAAGTTCGATGCGCTGTGCCAGTTCACGCAGGAGCTTGGAGATCTGCGCGGCGTCCAACATGACTCTGTTTCGCTGACGGCTTGGGGGGCCTTCGTGGTTTTCTGAAAGTACCGCCGGTGGATCGGTCGATAATAACGAGCGCTCCGATTACGACCTCTATCAGATCGGCTCTTGCAGAGCTAGGCGATGCCCATCCGATGATGCCGTCGGCATATCCCACACCCCGGAGCTGGGGCGGGCGTACGGTTGCCTGCTCAGCGCGCCGTGCAATCGGAGGCTAAGCAGGCGGCCGCGCTCTCGAACTTGTCTGATCGGCCATTCGTGCACGGCGGTTCCGAACGACATCGGCGACTGCGCGGGGCGGTGCAAGACATCCGCCGCCTGGACATCCCGGGGCAACTGGACCCACATTCAGGGCATCCGGTCGCGCGGCGATCGTGCCCGGGCGGGGGCGGCAGTTAGACTTCGCACACTGACGGGCCTCGAAGGAATCCATAGTGAAGGAATCCATAGTGAAGACGAAGACACGGATCTTGCTCGGCGCTGCCTGCGCCGTGGCGCTCGCCCCCCTGGCCACACAGGCGGCGGAGCAGTTCGATTTCGACAAGGCGCCCGGACGGCTGCCGAAGAACGTCGTGCCCGTGGACTACGACATCGCAGTGGTGCCCGACATCAAGGCCAAGACCCTGACCGGCACGGAAAGTGTGTCGCTGAACTTCCGCGAGTCGAGCGACAAGATTGTCTTCAACACGCTGAATCTCAAGCTCAACCACGTGCGCCTCGATGGCAAGGCGGTGAAGAACGTCGCGACTGATAACGACAAGCAAGTCACCACCGTCACCCTAGCGGCCCCCGCGGCGGCCGGCACGCATAAGCTCACCCTCGCGTACACCGGCGAGATGGAGACCCGACCGCAGGGGATGTTCGTGCAGCCCTACGGGAAGTCTGGCAACAACTCAGGCGGGGTGATGCTGTCGACGCAGATGGAATCCACGGACGCACGACGCATGTTTCCCTGCTGGGACGAACCCGCCTTTCGCGCCACCTTCAGGCTGACCGCGACGGTGCCTGCGGCCTGGGCGACGATCAGCAACATGCCGGTGGCGAAGCGCACGGTGCACGGCGCTCTCGCCACCACGAGCTTCCGGCGCTCGCCGAAAATGCCCACTTACCTCGTGGAATTCACCGCCGGCGACATGAAGGAGATCAGCGCCCAAGGCCCGCATGTGCGCTTTGGCGTGTGGGCAGTCAGCGGGCGCGAAGAGGAAGGACGCGCAGCGCTTGCCAATGCGCAGCAGATCATCGCCGACTATGACGATTACTTCGGCTATGCCTTCCCGCTACCAAAGCTGGATTCGATCGCCATTCCCGGCGGCTTCTCGGGCGCCATGGAGAACTGGGGCGCCATCACCTACACCGACGCGGCGCTGTTGCTGAGCCCCGCCAGCTCCATCACCCAGACCCAGACTGCCTACTCGACCCAGGCGCATGAAATTGCGCATCAATGGAACGGGGATCTGGTGACCATGGGGTGGTGGGATGATCTTTGGTTGAACGAGAGCTTCGCTTCCTGGATGGCCGCCAAGGAGACCGCGCGGCGCAACCCCGGGTGGAAGTGGTGGGAGCGCGAAGATGTCAACAAAGAGAATGCCATGGAGGCAGACGCCCGCGTGTCCTCGCACCCCATCCAGGTGCACGTCACCGACGAGCTGCAGGCCGCCAATGCTTTCGACCCGAGCATCACCTACAACAAGGGCGAGGCGGTGTTGCGGATGCTGGAGGCATACCTCGGACCCGACACCTTCCGCGCTGGCATACGGGCCTACATCAAGGCACATGCCTTCGGCAATGCCACCACCGCGGATCTCTGGAACGGATTGAGCAGCGCTAGCCATCAGGACGTGGGCACACTGGCTGCGGGCTGGATCGAGCAGGCGGGCTTCCCGTTGGTGAGCGTCACCGTGCAGTGCAGTGCGGCGGGCGAGCGCACTCTATCTTTGAGCCAGAAGCGCTTCTTCCTGACTGCGCCCGCCGATACCGCCCCGCAGGTCGGTCGCTGGCGCGTACCCCTGCAGGTGCGCAGCGGCGCGCAAGGCACGCCTCGTGCCGTGCTCCTGACCGATGACGGCCAGACCGTGCCGGCTGGCTCCTGCCAGGAGCCGCTCAGTGTCGATGCCGATGCCATCGGCTACTACCGCGTGCAGTACGACCCGCGGACCCTCGCGGTCAACACCCACGCCTTCGATACCCTCTCGGACGGCGACCGCATCGCCTTGCTCGATGACCAGTGGGCGCTGGTGCAATCGCAGGCAGCGCCCCTCAGCAGCTACCTGGCACTTGCCGAGAACATGGGCAATGATCTGGACACGCGCCCGTGGCAGCAAATCACCGACGCGCTCGGCGTCATCGAATACGACGAGCGCAGTACGGCAGGCCACGACGCCTTCGCTGCCTACGCGCGCTCGATTCTCGACCCGCTCGCACAACGGCTCGGTTGGGATGCCAAGCCCGGCGAGACGCCTGACCTGCAGACGCTGCGGCGCCAGGTGATCGAGAGCCTCGGGGTGTTGGGTGACAGCGAGGTTATCGCCGAGGCCCGCAGGCGCTTCGCCGGTTTCGTCAAGGACCAGTCCAGTATTGCGCCCGACGACCAGGCCATGGTGCTGAACATCGTCGGCCTGCACGCGGACGTCGCGACGTTCGAGCAGCTGCACACCCTCGCCAAGGCCACGGCGGACGACGCCGAACAACGCCGCCTGTATCTCGCGCTGGCGGGTGTGCGCGACCCGAAGCTCGCCGAGCAGGCCGCTGCAATTGCCCTCAGCCCTGAGCTGCCGCCGCAGGCGATCCAGCTGCGACTCGGAATGGTCGGCACACTGCGTCAGGAGCATCCGCAGCTGGGGTGGACCACCTTCAGCGGGCATGCCGAGATGCTCATGTCGCCGTTCGGCAATATGGCGCCGCTGTTCATAGCCCAGTTCGTGCCACAGTTCTTCTGGAACAGCCTCCCGCCGGAGCAGATGGAGAGCTGGATCCGGGCGCACGTGCCGGCGGAGATGAACGACTACATCCAGAAGGGCATGGAGAGCGCCCGCTTTCAGTACTCCCAGAAGCAGCTGCTAGTGCCGGCCGCGGATAGCTATGTCATGCAACGCGTGGCTCACACGCCTAGTGCATGAGGGAACTCCTGCACCGGCGGGCGGCTGGAGATTCTTAGAGCGATCGAGGCGCCTAGAGTTTTGACTTGCGCCCTACTTCGGGGTCGCGAGGGCCGATGCGGTCTCTTCAGCGAGGCGATGATTCAAGGTCGCTTCAGCGGTCGCAACGTAGTGACGACAGGCGCTGGGATCGACGAACGCTGCCGAATCGTCCACGCTCTCTCTTCGCTGGAGTCGACCCAGTACGTCCGAAAACTCCGGGTGCGGGGTGAGCTGAATGTCGCAGGGTAGCCCCCTGATAACCGAGAAGCTCCTGGCAAAGTCCGTCAGCACGTTTGGATAGGTGGGGCTGCGGGAAAATCGAAAGCTCTTGTTTGACACCGGAGACAGGCTGTCAGCGTACACAAGATGCAAGCACCGGTTCCCCTCGCAGGAGCTCCACGACCAGCTCGTACCGCCGGGCGTATGGCCGGGCGTCAAATGCGCAGTCATCCTTAGCTCCCCCACGCGCAGGATCTGCCGATCCTCGATCACGTGCACCGAAGGGATGGCGGTCATCTCACGGACCTCACCATATAGCGGATCATCCGCGCCCGATCGACCCGTTAAGAGAACGCGCGCGCTAGGCCCGCTGGCGGCTACTTGCGCGCCACTCCAGTGTTGGAGCTGCGAGATGCCGCCAGCGTGATCGAAATGGACGTGCGAGTTCAGAATGAGCCGGATGTCCTCGACCCTGAATCCCAAAGCCCGGACATTGGCAGCGACCTGGGCGGCTGTCTCGTCCACTGTGCCGTCGATCAAGACGTGCCCGGCAGCGGAGGCAATGAGAATGGCGCTGAGTGCTCTCGTGCCGACGTAGTACGTGTTTCCGTAAATCCGGAAGGGCGACTGGCTCTTGCTCCACTCGGCGCATTTCGGACAGTCGCTCGGCGCGGAGAGTCCGAACTGTGGGCGGCAAAGCGCCAGGGCGATCGCCGCCACTGTCAACGTGCTGGAGGCCATCTCGTGAGATTACGCAGCTTCTCGCGTGTGTACACTGCCATGTGCCGACCGGGTGCGAATCTCTACGACTCGCGCCTGACCTGTCCGGCGAGCTTATCCGTGCGCAACCCTAAGAACTTGGCGTGCCGCAGCCGGCCGTCGGCGGTGAACTCGAGAAAACGGATCTGAGCGACCAAATCCGGCCGTATCCATTGCATCTCCTGCATCTCCTCAGCCGTGATGCCAGCGCCCCAGCGGGTTTTCTTGTCGTCCGGCAGGTTGGCGAAGGGGCATGTGTCGACCCGCCGTGCCTTCAGTTGTCGCGCGACATCGCGACGCACGGCGGGAATGAATCCTGCGCGGACTTTGCCCGCGAACACCAACTTGCCGTCCGCGTAGTAGCCCACCAGAAGCGCATCGAGGCTGTCAGCGCCGGCGGGTCGATAGCCGCCGACGACGAACTCCTGTAGCGACTCGAGCTTCAATTTCACCCAGTCGCCGGAACGCTCGCCCGGCTGATATTCGGAGTCCTTCCGTTTGGCGATGACCCCCTCCCCGCCAATCGCACGCACCGCCGCCACCACGTCTGCGGCTCTTCCAGGCAGGTCCGGTGACAGCCGAAGTGTGGTGCTCTCCTTGTTGATGATCTGCGGTAGCCACGCGCGGCGCTTCGTCAGCGAGTCGGACATCAGATCGCGGCCCTCTAGGTGCAGCACGTCGAAAGCGTAGTAAACGATCTCGTGCGCTCCCGTGCGTGCTGCGGTGCTGCAGCGCTTGAAATGACGGTCGACCATCCGCAGCCAGCGCGACGATCTCGCCATCGAGCATCACAGTCGCGGATTTCAGCTGCGCACCGGCGGCGATTACGGTGGGATACATCGCCGCCAGATCCTTGTTTTTGCGGGAGCGCAGCTGCACCGTGGCGCCATCTTTGATGAGCAGGGCGCGATACCCGTCAAATTTGAGTTCGTACAGCCACGCCGACCCCTCGGGGAGCGCCTCCGCAAGCAGCGCAGCCATGGGCTCAACGAAGCCTGGTGGCTGCGCGGTTTTTCTTATGCGAGGCACGCGGGGAGTATAAAAGGGACCTCTGCTGAAGCCATCAGCGGGGCCGTCTCGATCGGATCGGCGTAACGATCGGTGGAAACTGGACGCCCGGTTGCGGTGTCGTGTTCGCGTCGAACTGTGCCGGATTGAAAAACATGACGCTGCATCGGCTGCACGCGTAGAAGGGCGTGTCGTAGCGCGCACCAGACTTTCGCAGGACGCTCACCCGGTAGTAGCGCTCGAAGCCGCAGACCCTGCAACGCCATTGGGTAAGCGTCATAGAGCGCCATGGTCGCAGTGACCGCCTTGTCGGTCCACGCAGGGACACGAGCCGCCCAATACTGTACGCGAGGTGGGCTAGAACGCGGCGCAGCAGCGCCGAGATTTGACTTAGGCCTTTTGCACCGCATATGCTCTAGACATATAGACATACCATGGCGTATGCTATGACATATGAGAACCACCGTTCGCTTGGACGCGGCGCTGCTGGAGCGAGCTCGCGCCGAAGCAGTTAAGCGAAAGACCACACTCACGTCGCTTATTGAGCAGGGGCTTGAGCTCGTACTTCGACGCCCGATGAACCGACCAAAACGACCGCGCGTATCGTTGCCGGAGTGCCGTGCAGGCGGTGGAGCGCTGCCGGGCGTTGACCTGAACGACAGTGCAGCCCTCCTCGATCGCATCGAAGGGCACGATTGATCCTCCCGGACGTCAACGTCCTCATTTACGCCTTTCGCACCGACTCGCATGATCACGCGCAATACAAAGGCTGGCTCGAGTCCGTGGTCAACGGCCCGGCTGCGTACGGGGTCGCTCCCCAGGTGCTTGCGAGTGTTGTGCGCATCTGTACGCACCCACGTATTTTCCGCCGACCGAGCTCTCCAGACGACGCATTCGCTTTTTGCCGCACGCTGCTTGAACAGCCCAATGCCACCGTCACCGTGCCTGGCACTCGACACTGGTCGATATTCGAAAACCTGTGCGGGGACGCAAGGGCGACCGGCAATCTCGTGCAGGACGCGTGGTTCGCTGCCCTGGCTATCGAATCGGGGTGTGAGTGGATCACGACCGATCGCGACTACGGACGCTTTCGGGGCCTGACCTGGCGCGAGCCGCTATAAGACATTCGAGGTCGCGCGGACCGCCCGCTTGCTTTCGCTCACTACGAATTGCGCGAACTCGGGCTGAGTCATCCGCATTGGCTCGGCACCGTGCTCTTGAAGCCATGTGCGCATCTCGGGCGACGCCAGAGCGGACTGGATATCCGTGGCTAGGACTCCAACGACGTTTGCTGGAGTGCCTGCGGGAGCCCATACCCCGTACCAGATCGGGAAGTCGAATTTTGAAACTCCAACCTCCGCGATCGTCGGGACCTCGGGGACAAGGGATGACCGCCGAGACGTGCTTACACCTAACGCGAGGAGCGACCCGTCCGTGATTGCAGGCAGAGCGGTCGGAATTGGCGCCAGCATGTACTGAGCGCGGCCGGCGATCATTTGCCGGAGCACGTCGGTGATTGCCTCCGAGGGCTGCGGCGGCACATGCCTGGCGCGTAAACCCGCAATGACGCTCAGCTCGCTCGCCCCGACGTAAGAGCCCGTGCCGAGGCCCATTGAAGCGAACGTGATCTCCGTTTGGTGTCGTTCCGCTAGACCAATGAGGTCCCGAATGGATTTGATGCCGGTGTTTTTCCCTGTTATGAAGACGTACGCCTGACTGCTGAGCGACGAGACGGGGATGAAACCTGCCAGAGGATCGTACGGGAGATCTTTGGCAACCGTCGCGCTGTACGCCTGAGCGCTCGTATTCACCAGAAGCGTGTACCCGTCAGGAGGCGCAGCTGCGACCAGCTTCGGCGCCAGCGTACTCCCCGCACCGGGCTGATTGTCCACGTTCACCGGCACGTGCCAGATTTTCGATAGCTCTGGCGCGAGAGCTCGGGCTGTCAGGTCCGGACCTCCACCTCGTCCGAACGGCTCCACGAGCCGGACTGCTCGTGTGGGGAATTGCGCTGTTGGGGACGCAGTCTGATTGGTGGTAGCTGAGTCCTGCCCGAAGGCTGCAGCGCTGACAGTGAACTCAGTGAGCCCAACCGCCAATGCTGCGAGGGCAACGCTAGTGCGCACCAGGCTTGTGCCCATGGCAAGACATCCTTCTACGGCGCTTCGCCGCCAATGTCCGCAAATCTCCTCTGCATGGCGGTTATTGGGAAGGTCCACCGTCGCTGACGGGTCGTTAGCGGAAGTTCACCACTCGCTGAGTATCACTCAGCTGGCAACGCCGCACGGCGTCGCCACTCTCCAGCTCAGCATGGCCCGTGCGTGCGGAAACGAACTGACTCAAGCGTCGCTTGAGACGCAGCGTGAGGCCGTGCGCCGGACAGCCCCCATGCAGTGAAAGCACCTCCGCACCTCCAAGAAAAGCGGCGCGAAAAATCGAAGCGAAATGACGTGAAAAAACTGTACACCGAACTGTACACCGGAGGTTTTTGGCGATTTTCTACGTCTCGTAAGTGGCTGTTTTGATTGGTCGGAGCGCCGAGATTTGAACTCGGGACCCCTTGCACCCCATGCAAGTGCGCTACCAGACTGCGCCACGCTCCGACACTGGTCTACTTGGACGTGCGGCGGGGTTTCCGCACGCGCAGATGATACCCGGTTCACCGGCAGCGCGGCTGCGCCTTCAGCGTCGCAGGATCCTCATCAGGTCCTCGAGCTCTACCCGCACCTGCTTGACGATCTGCTGGCTCTGCGTGACGTCGGTGCGCGCTTCCTCGCCAGTGAGTTTGTTGCGAGCGCCACCGATGGTGAATCCCTGATCGTAGAGCAGGCTGCGGATCTGGCGGATGACGATGACATCCTGCCGCTGGTAGTAGCGCCGGTTACCGCGCCGCTTCACGGGTTTCAGCTGCGGAAATTCCTGCTCCCAGTAACGCAGCACGTGCGGCTTGACGCCGCACAGCTCGCTGACCTCACCGATGGTGAAATAGCGTTTGCCGGGAATCGCCGGCAGCTGCGCGTTATTCTTTGGCTCCAACATAGGCTTCGACCCGCGCCTTCAGTTTTTGCCCTGGCCGGAACGTCACCACGCGCCGCGCGCTGATCGGAATCTCCTCACCGGTCTTGGGATTGCGTCCCGGGCGCTGATTCTTGTCGCGCAGGTCGAAGTTCCCGAAGCCGGACAGCTTCACCTGCTCTCCCCCCGACAGCGCGGCCCGCACTTCCTCAAAGAATAGGTCCACCAGTTCGCGGGCTTCGCGCTCGTTCAGTCCGAGTTGATTGAACAGCGCTTCCGCCATCTCCGCTTTGGTCAGGGCCATCTCGTTATTCTCGAATTCTGGCGTTCAAGTTCTCGCGCAAATCCGCGATCACGGAGGCCATCAGGCGCTCCACGTCGTCATCGGTAAGAGTGCGAGAAATATCCTGAAAAATCAAGCCTAAAGCGATACTTTTTCGACCTTGTTCGAGGGCTGGGCCCCGATAGACGTCGAAAACGCGGAGTTCACGCAGCAGGCTTGATGTCGCCAAGGTTACACGCTCGGCCAAGCTACTTAAAGTGACCGCCTCGTCCACCACCACCGCCAGGTCGCGCCGCACCTGAGGGAAGCGCGACACTTCCCGGTAGGCCGCGCGGCTCACCGCGAGCCCCGCGACATCCAGCTCGAAGAGCACGGGCGGATATGTAAAGTCCAGCTGTTTCACCAGCCGGGGATGCAATTCCCCCAGCCAGCCCACCGCCTCGCCGCGGCGCAGCACGCGAGCGGCGCGGCCCGGATGCAGCGCCGGATGCGCCGCCGCCTCGAACCTGAACGATTCCGCCGCGCCCGTGCCGGCGATCAGCGCTTCTACATCACCCTTCACGTCGAAGTAGTCCACCGCGTCGGCCTGGCTCGCTCCGGCGCCCCACTGCTCCGGTGTCCGTGGGCCGGCGGCTGCGCCAGCCAAGGTGTCGATCTCAAGGGTGTCGGTACCCTGCGCGATGAAGCGCGTGCCGCGCTCGCACAGCCGGATCCGTACCTGCTGCCGACGCTGATTCTCGCGTGCGGCTTGCAACAGCCCGGGCCACAGCGACACGCGCATCACCGCGAGCTCAGCCGAGATGGGATTGGCGAGTTCCAGTGCCGGTGTCTGCGGAAAGAGTGCCTGCTGCAGTGCCGGATCCACGAACGCATACGTGATGGCCTCCTGATAGCCCCGCCCGGTGAGCGCGGCGAGCACTGCGCTCTCGGCAGGCGTGGCTTCCGATAGCGGCCGGAATCGCTGGGGTGCTTGGGCGTGGCGCTCGCTGATCGCCTCAAAGCCGACGATACGGGCGACTTCCTCGATGAGATCGGCCTCGATGGCGATATCGAACCGCCACGCCGGGGCGGTCACCTGCCATCCCTCATCCGTTGGCGCGACGCTCATCTGCAGCCCCCTGAGCGCCGCCTCCACTTGCGCCGCGGAGAACTCGGCCCCCAGCAGTCGCTGCAGGCGGGCTCGGCGCAACGTCACGCTCTCGCGGCGCGGCAGCTGCGCGGCTGCGGCGGTGACATCGACCCCGGCGCTCGTGCCGCCGGTGATCGGCAGCAGCAGCGCCAGGGCGCGCTCGATCGCCCGCTCCTGCTGGGTTGGATCGACGCCGCGCTCGAAACGTTGCGCTGCGTCAGTCGTGAGCCCGAGGCGGCGCGCCCGACCGAGCACCGCCTCGGGGGCGAACCATGCCGACTCCAGCAGGATGTCGACCGTGGAGGGGCTGACCGCGGTGCGCTCCCCCCCCATGATCCCCGCCAGTCCCACCGCCCCGTCATCGTCGGTGATGAGCAGCATATCGGGCGCACAGCTCACCGTGCGTCCGTCGAGCAGCATGAGGCGCTCGTCGGTTTGGGCGAGCCGCACCACGATACCGCCCCTGAGTTTCCCCAGGTCGTAGGCATGCATGGGCTGACCAAGCTCTAGCATGACGTAGTTGGTCACGTCGACCACGGGGCTGATCGCCCGCAGGCCGCCGCGCCGCAGGCGCTCGCGCAGCCATGGCGGCGTCTGCCGCGTATTGTCGATACCGCGCACGATGCAGGCGGCAAAGCGGGGACAGCCCGCCGGCGCATCGAGTCGTACCGGAAAGCGCTCCCGCCGCAGGACCGCGGCGGACGTAATCGCCGGCCCGGAGACGACGGTTGCGCCGAGCGCTGCGACTTCGCGCGCGATGCCGAGCACGGACATGGCATCTCCCCGGTTGGGAGTTACATTGATGTCCAGCACCGGCTCATCGAGCCGCAGATACTCGCGCAGGTCCTCCCCCAGTGGGGCGTCCTGCGGGAACTCGAGGATGCCGCTCGCGGCATCGCCGAGGCCGAGCTCTTTGGCCGAGGCGAGCATGCCCTGCGATTCGACACCCCTGAGCATTGCAGTCTGGATCGTGCGGCCGTCCGGCAGGCGTGCGCCCGCCAGGGCGAGCGCACTCTTGAGGCCCGACCGCGCATTCGCCGCACCGCAGACGATCGTCAGCGGTGGTCCGGGCCCGGTACTGACACGGCACACCCGCAGCGAGTGCGCCTGGGGATGCGGGTCAGCGCCCTCGATGCGTGCCACGACCACCCCGCTGAAGGCGGGTGCGGCTGCAGTTAAGGACTCGAGCTCGAATCCGGCCAGGGTCAGCCGGGAGCCGAGTTGCGAGGCACTCCACGGCACACGCACCCATTCGCTGAGCCAGCCGACCGGGATCTTCATGCGCGGAAGGCCCGGAACTGACGCAGGAAGCGCTGATCGTTCTCAAAGAACAGCCGCAAGTCGTTGCCACCGTAGCGCAGCATCGCCAGTCGGTCGATGCCCGCGCCGAACGCGTAACCGGTGTAGCGTTCCGGGTCCACCCCGCAGGCCTCGAGGACGTGCGGGTGCACCATCCCGCAGCCGGCGAGCTCAAGCCAGCCGCTGTGCTTGCAGACCCGGCAGCCCTGCCCTTGGCAGAAGACACACGACATGTCCACCTCCGCCGAGGGCTCAGTGAACGGAAAATACGAAGGGCGCAGCCGCATGGCGAGGTCACGCTCGAAAAAAGCCTCCATGAAGCCGTGAAGCACCGCCTTCATGTTGGCGAAACTCACGCCTTCCCCGACGGCAAGGCCCTCGAGCTGATGAAACATCGGCGAATGAGTGATGTCCGAGTCACACCGGTAGACGCGTCCGGGTGCAATAACCGCCAGCGGCGCGCCGCGCTCGCGCAGCGCGCGGATCTGCACCGGCGAAGTATGTGTGCGCAGCAGGCGCCCGTCGGCAAAGTAAAACGTGTCGTGCATGGCGCGCGCCGGGTGATTGGCCGGGATATTCAGCGCGCCGAAATTGTGAAAGTCGTCCTCAATCTCGGGTCCGGACGCGACGTCGAATCCCGCGCGGCGGAACAGCGTCTCGATTCGCAGTCGCGCCAGCGTCACCGGATGCAGCCCCCCGGGCTCCTCGCCCCGACCGGGCAGCGTCACATCGAGGCGACCGGCCTCGATCTCACGCGCAAGGGCGGCGGCGCCGATCGCCGCACGACGCTCCGCGAGCGCCCCCTCGATCGCCTGGCGCGCGGCCTGCAGGGCCACGACGGTTTCGGTGCCTTCGCTGGCGACCCGCTTGCCCGAGTGCTTGAGCTGCTCGGTGATGCGACCCTTTTTACCCAGCCAGCGCACCCGCACGGCATCGAGCGCAGCCAGATCGGCACAGGCGGCGATCTCCGCCAGCGCCTCGCCGGTGAGCGGGGTCAGCTCCGACAAGACCGGCCCCGGCGGATCAGGCGATGCCGAGGGCCGTCTTGGCCTGCTGCGCCAGCGCGCCGAACGCGGCGCTGTCGTGCACCGCGATGTCGGCCAGTACCTTGCGGTCGATCTGCACGCCCGCCTTGTTCAGGCCATTGATGATGCGACTGTAGGAGAGACCGTAGAGGCGCGCCGCGGCGTTGATGCGCGTGATCCACAGAGCGCGGAACTCGCGCTTGTTCTGTCGCCGGTCGCGGTACGCGTACTGGCCCGCCTTGATGACCGCCTGCTTGGCGGCGCGGTAGACCTTGCGCCGGGCGTTGTAGTAACCCTTCGCCTTGCCGAGGACCTTCTTGTGACGGCGCCCGGCCGTCACGCCACGCTTGACTCGTGCCATGAGATTGCTCGCTTATCGGTTGTAGGGCAGCAGCTGCTCGAGACGACCGACGTCGGTCTTGTCGACGAGGCTAGAACCGCCGGAGCGGGCCTGACGCTTGAGCTTGCGCGGCTTGTGGCCGAGGTTGTGGCGACGGTGGGCCGCGTAATGCTTGAAGCCCTTCGCTGTCTTGCGAAAGCGCTTCGCCGCGGCCCGGTTGGTTTTCAACTTGGGCATCGACTGTCTCCTGTTCTGTAGCCCCGTTCGCAGGATGCGCACCAGCGCGCATCCGCTCACGGGCGAACGCACCCGGGCGGACCTCCGAGAGGTCGTGGGGGTGCGTTACTTCTTCTTCGGTGCAAATACCATGACCATCTGCTTTCCCTCCATGAGCGGGTTCTGCTCGACCACCGCGTGTGCGGCGAGGTCGCTCGAGACCCGGTCCAGGAGCTTGCGCCCGAGGTCCTGGTGCACCATCTCTCGGCCACGGAACCGTAAGGTCACCTTGGCCTTGTCGCCCTCGGCTAAGAAGCGGGTCAGATTACGCAGCTTGATCTGGTAGTCGGACTCGCCCGTGCCGGGCCGAAACTTCACTTCCTTGACCTGAATCTGCTTCTGCTTGCGCTTGGCGGAATGGGCTTTCTTGTTCTGCTCGAACAGGAACTTGCCGTAATCCATGATGCGCACGACCGGCGGTTCAGCCGTCGGCGACACCTCAACCAAGTCCAGCTCCGCGGCCGACGCCATCTGCAGGGCGTCGAAGCGCGACATCACTCCAGCCTGCGACCCATCGGCCGCGATCACCCGCAGCTGCGGCGCAAGGATGTCCTCGTTGCGTCGCACCCGCTTCGTTGCACTAGCGATTCGTTATCCCTCCAATACCCGGCGCCCGCGGCTTTCGATCTCGACACGGAGCCGTTCGGCGAACGTCTCCGGGGCCATCGTGCCCAGATCCCTGCCGTCGCGGCTGCGCACTGCAAGTAAATTCGCGGCCACTTCCTTGTCGCCCGCGACCAGAAGATACGGAACACGCTTGAGCGTGTGCTCGCGGATTTTAAAGCCCACCTTCTCGTTGCGCAAGTCGCACTCGACTCGAAACCCCTGA